>DATABT010000336.1:0-2808 GCA_036259455.1 Longimicrobium sp.
GGAGGGGCTGGCGCGCGACTGCCGCGCCGACGCCGCGTGCAACGGCGCGTTCCCGAACTTTATGGACGAGGTACGCGCCGTCGCAGACCGGCTGGAGCGCACGCCGGGGACGGCGGAGATCATCGATCCCGAGACGGGCCGGCGGCTGCGGCTTACGCTGAGCCGCGCCACGTTCGTGGACCTGATCCGCCGCAAGCTGTACGACGCGGGGTCGGCGGCGCAGATCCCCTTCATGGTGCACCGCGCGTTCCAGGGCGACTACCGCCCCGCCGTGCGCGATGCGCTGCAGGACCGCCGCGGCTACGCGCGCTACCTGTGGTGGGGGCTCAGCCTGGCCATCACCTGCACGGAAGACGTGCCCTTCGTGGACCTGGCGCAGGCGGCCCGGGACAACGGCCGCACGCTGCTGGGCGACTGGCGGGTGCGCCAGCAGGCGGCAGCGTGCCGCGGCTGGCCCACGTACTCGATCCCCGCGAACTACCACCAGCCCGTGCGCCTGGACGTCCCCACGCTGCTGATCTCGGGAGAGTACGACCCGGTCACGCCGGCGTCTGGGGGCGAACAGGCGCTGGCCGGCCTTCCCAACGGGCTGCACATCGTGGTGCCGCACGCGGCGCACGGGCTGGGCGGCATGCCGGGCGTGGAATGCGTGGAGCCCCTCATCATCCGCTTTTTCCGGCAGGCCTCCGTCCAGGGGCTGGACACGTCGTGCGTGCGCAACGTGCGCCGGCCGCCCTTCGTGCTGGACGAGCCGCGCACCATCACGCTCGATCGCGAGGCCGCGGAGCGCTTCGCCGGCACCTGGGTCTCCACCCAGCCCGCCCTGGAGGTGCGGATCGAGGCGCTGGACGGCGGCGTGCTGCGCGGCCGCATGGAATCCGAGAACTTCACCGTGGTCGCGTCACCGGTCTCGCCCACGGAGTTCCACTGGGAAGGCTTTCCCGCGGCGTTCGCCTTCCGCTTTTCGGAGGATGGTAGGACGATGACGATGCCCGGCCAGAACCAGCCGACCATCACCCTCACGCGCCGGTGAAACCGTAGCTGAACAACGACGCGGATACCGCTCATCCGGAGGGAGCAGGGGCGCATTCCGCCGACATCATTTTCCGGGTCATCCGGTGCCGGCGCACCCTTCCATGCAGGGAGTGCCCTCGCATGTCCTTTGCTCGCGGTCGGTCGGGCGCGACCGGAGGATCTACCCGGCGCCGGCTGGGCGGCCGCCTTCCCGCAGCGGGGCGTGTCCCAGCATCGCGGGCGAGATCCTTCGGTCGCCGCCGTAGATCGTGCATCGGCAAGGACTTGTGCGGCGGCTCCCTCAGGAATCAATGCACTGGACGACAGGGTTTTTCCAGCGCCTCCCTCTGAAGCCGACTTGCTTCTCGGGAGGTTTGGCAACGGGGGCTGGGTTCCAGACACGGAGCCTGGCCCCCGAGGTTATTTTCCTGATGTGGATGACATCCGTCCATCCCTCGCGTCCGCCCGACGTCGCCGTCACCTGAAGGGAAAGAAGATGATTCGACGCTGCCTGACCCGCGGCGCGCCGCTCTGCGCCCTGCTGGCCCTTGCGCCCGCCGCCGCGCAGACGCCCGCGTGGGAGCCGCGCCCCTGCCCGGGGCCGGCGACGGAGGCGCGGTGCGGCACCGTGCGCGTGCCGGAAAACCGCGACGCGCCCGGCCGGATGCTGGATCTCAACGTTCTGGTGCTCCCCGCGCGCACGTCCGCGCCCGCGCGAGAGGCCATCGTGTTCTTTGGCGGCGGGCCCGGCCAGGCGGTGACGCAGATCGCGCCGTACGTGGCGCCGGCGTTCGCGCCGCTACGCGACACGCGCGACCTGCTGTTCATCGACCAGCGCGGCACCGGCGGCTCGGCTCCGCTGCAGTGCGCCCTGCGCGACCCCGCCGATCCGCAGTCGTACCTGGGCGACTACCTGCCGGCGGAAGCCGTGGCGCGCTGCCGCGAGGAGCTGTCGCGCGTGGCGGACCTGGCGCGCTATGGCACCCGCGAGCTGGCGCACGACGTGGAGGCGGTGCGCATGGCGCTGGGATACGAGCGGCTGGACCTGAACGGCGTGTCGTACGGCACGCGCGCGGCGCTTGCCTACCTGCGCGCGTACCCGGAGCGCGTGCGCAGCGCGGTGCTGCGCGGGCTGGTGCCGCCGGAGTTCGCGCAGCCCGCCGGCTACGCGCGTGACATGGACGCCGCGCTGGAGGGACTGTTCGCGGAGTGCCGCGCGGACGAGGTCTGCAACCTGGCCTTCCCCGATCCGCACGGCGAGCTGCGGGCGGTGGCGGACCGGCTGGCCGCGGCGCCGGGGTCGGTGGAGATCATGGATCCGGAGTCGGGCCGGCGCGTTCGCCTTGGCGTGACGCGCGAGATCTTCGTGGAGACGATCCGGCGGATGCTGTACGAGCCGCTGCCCGCGCGCAGCGTGCCGTACGTGGTGCGCCGCGCGTACCGCGGCGACTACCGCGGCGTGGCCCTGGCGGCGCTGCAGGACCGGCGCCTGCTCTCGCGGGCCGCGTGGTGGGGGCTGCACCTGGCCATCACCTGCTCCGAGGACGTGCCTTTCATCGACCGTACCGCCTCCGCGGCCGAGAACGGCCGTACCCTCGCCGGCGACTACCGCCTGCGGCAGTACCTGCGGGCGTGCCGTGGCTGGCCCACCTTCGCGCACCCGGAGCAGGATCGCCGGCGCTTTCGCTCCGGCGTCCCCGCGCTCCTGATCTCGGGCGCGCTGGACCCCGTCACGCCGCCGCACTGGGGCGATTCCGCGGCGGCCATCTTTCCCAACGGCCTGCACCTCGTGAT
>DATABT010000337.1:0-5362 GCA_036259455.1 Longimicrobium sp.
ACTACGTCTCCTTCGGCCCCGGCGACCGCATCGCGCAGGCCTCCAACGCCAGCTTCGACGCCATCGCCTTCGAGACCTGGGGCGCGCTGCTGAACGGCGCCACGCTCGTCGGCGTCGGCCGCGACGTGCTCCTGTCGCCCCACGCGCTGCGGTCGTTTCTGCGCGACGAGCGCATCACCACCCTCTACCAGACCACGGCGCTGCTCAACCAGCTGTCGCGCGAGCAGCCCGACATCTTCAGCCCCCTGCGCGAGGTGCTGTTCGGGGGGCAGGCGGCGGACGCGGACGGCGTGCGGCGCATCCTTGCCGCGGGCGGGCCCGACCGCCTGCTGCACATGTACGGCCCGACGGAGACCACCGCGTGGTCGTCGTACGAGCAGGTGGAGCGGGTGGCGGAGGACGCGCTGACGGTCTCCGTCGGCCGCGCCACGGGGAACCAGCGGGTCTACCTGCTGGACGCCGCGCTGCAGCCCGTTCCCATCGGCGTTCCCGGCGAGGCGTACGT
Organism: Longimicrobium sp.; assembly: GCA_036259455.1. Classification (GTDB taxonomy): domain Bacteria; phylum Gemmatimonadota; class Gemmatimonadetes; order Longimicrobiales; family Longimicrobiaceae; genus Longimicrobium. The sequence continues at coordinate 506 of DATABT010000337.1, forward strand.
GGGCGGCGAGGGCGTGGTCCGCGGCTACCTGGACCGCCCCGCGCTCACGGCGGAGCGCTTCGTTCCCGATCCCTTCTCCGGCGCGCCCGGCTCGCGGATGTACCGCACCGGCGACCGGCTGAAGTGGACGACGGAGGGGCGGCTGGAGTTCGTGGGCCGCATCGACGACCAAGTCAAGATCCGCGGCTTCCGCATCGAGCCGGGCGAGGTGGAGAGCGTGCTCACCGGGCACCCCGGCGTGCGCGAGGCGCGGGTGATCGTCCGCGAGGACACCCCCGGCGAGCCGCGCCTGGTGGGCTACGTGGTGGGCGGCGCGGACGGGGAGGAACTGCGCGCGCACCTGCGGCGGTCGCTTCCCGAGTACATGGTGCCCGGCGCCTTCGTGGCCATGGAGCGCCTGCCGCTCACGCCCAACGGCAAGCTGGACGTGAAGGCGCTCCCCGCGCCCGGGGTGGGCGCGGCGTGGGTGGAGCCCTCCACGCCGGTGGAGCAGGCGCTGGCGGCCCTGTGGGCCGAGGTGCTGCGCGTGGAGCGCGTGGGCGCCGGCGACGACTTCTTCCAGCTGGGAGGCCACTCCCTGCTGATCATGCGGCTGATCGCCCGGGTGCAGGACGCGTTCGGAGTGGAGCTTTCCATCCGCACCGTGTTCGCCGCGCCCACCCTGGCGGCGATGGCGGCCGCGGTCGAGGCGAAGATCTACGAGGACATTCTGGGGATGGACGACGCGCAGGCCGAGGAGCTGGCCGAGCTGAACACGATCGCGGGAGATTGAAAGTGACCATTCAGAACACGGCCGTGCCGGCGCGTCCGGAGCTTTCGGCGGCCAAGCGCGCGCTGCTGGACGCACGGCTGCTGGGGCTGCACCGCACGGCGCCCATCCCGCGCCGCGGGGCCGAGGGTGACGTTCCCCTGACCTATTCGCAGGAGCGCCTGTGGTTCCTGCACCGGCTGGGGCAGGGGGGAACGGCGTACAACGTGTACGGCGGCATGCGGCTGCGCGGCGAGCTGGACCCGGTGGCCCTGGAGCGGGCGCTGGGCGAGGTGGTGCGCCGCCACGAGGCGCTGCGGACCACGTTCCGCGAGGTGGACGGCGTTCCCGTGCAGGTGATCGCCCCCTTCACCGGCTTCGTCCTTCCGGGCGAGGACCTGTCGGACGTGGACCCGTCGGCCCGCGAGGCCGAGCTGCGCCGCCGCGTGGCGGAGGTGTCGTCCACCCCGTTCGACCTGGAGACCGGGCCGCTCTTCGTCGCGCGGCTGGTGCGCCTGGGGATGGACGACCACGCGCTGCTCACCTGCGTGCACCACATCGTCAGCGACGGGTGGAGCCAGCGGGTGATCCTGAACGAGACGTGGGCGCTGTACGACGCCTACGCCGCCGCCCTCCCCTCGCCCCTTCCCGAGCCCGCCGTGCAGTACGGCGACTGGGCGGTGTGGCAGCGGGCCAGGGCGCAACGCGAGGCGGAGGCCAGGCACCTGGCGTACTGGAACGACCGGCTGGCCGGCGCGCCGGAGCTGCTGGAGCTTCCCACCGACCACGCGCGCCCGCCCCTGCCGTCGTTCCGCGGCGGCCGGGTGCCGGTGAACGCGCCGGCCGAGGTGCTGGAGCGGCTGCGCGACCTGGCGCGGGCGCAGGGCGCCACGCTGTACATGGTGGCGCTGGCGGCCTTCAACGTGCTGCTCAGCCGCTACAGCGGGGCCGAGGACGTGATGGTGGGCTCCCCCATCGCCGGACGCGCGCGCCGCGAGGTGGAGGAGGTGGTGGGGCTGTTCATGAACACCCTGGTGCTGCGCACCGACGTCTCGGGCGACCCCACCTTCCGTGAGCTGGTGGACCGCGTGCGCGAAACGGTGCTGGGCGGCTACGAGCACCAGGAGGTGCCGTTCGAGCAGGTGGTGGCCGCGCTGCGCCCGGACCGCTCGCTGAGCCACTCCACCCTGTTCCAGGTGCTCTTTCAGCTCGACAACGCCGAGGAGGGCGGGGCCGAGGTGCACCGCGCCCTGCGCATCAGCGAGCTGCCGCGCGAAAGCGACACCGCCAAGCTGGACCTGGCGCTCATGCTGCACGCCGGAGGCCGCGGCATCACCGGCGCGCTGCAGTACAGCGCCGACCTGTTCGAGCGCGGGACGGCGTCGCGCATGGCCGAGCACCTGGAGCGGCTGCTGGACCAGGCGTCGGCCAGCCCCGACGTCCGCATCTCGCGGCTGAACCTGGTGAGCCGCACCGAGCGCGAGCGCATCACGGGGTGGAACCGCACCACGGCCCGCTATCCCGCCGAGCTCTGCATCCACCAGCTCTTCGAGGAGCAGGCGCGGCGCACGCCGGACGCCGTGGCCCTGGCCTGCGGGAGCGAGCGGCTGACCTGCGCCGAGCTGGACGCCCGCGCCAACCAGCTCGCCCGCCACCTGCGCGGAATGGGGGTGGGCCCCGAGGTGCGCGTGGGCGTGTGCCTGGAGCGCAGCCCGGAGCTGCTGGTGAGCATCCTGGGCGTGATGAAGGCCGGCGGCGCCTACGTGCCGATGGACCCGGGGCACCCCGCCGAGCGCATCACCTACCTGCTGGACGACTCCGGCGTGCGCGTGCTGCTGACGCAGGAGAAGCTGTGCCCCCGCTTCCCCTCGCGCGACCACGTCGCGGTGGTCGCCGTGGACGCGGCCCGGGAGCGGATCGGGGCGGAGAGCGCGGAGCCGGTGGAGAGCGGGGTGACGAGCGAGAACCTGTGCTACGTCATCTACACCTCCGGCAGCACCGGCCGCCCCAAGGGCGTGGCCATGCACCACCGCGGAGTGAGCAACTACATCCACTGGGGCGTCCGCTTCTACGCGGCGGACCAGGGGAACGGCGCGCCCGTCTTCTCCTCCATGGCGGTGGACCTCACCGTCACCAACCTCCTTCCCCTGTTCGCGGGAAGGACGGTGCACCTCCTGCGCGAGGAGTCGCCGGTGGAGGCGCTGGCGGAGACGATCCGCGACCGCCCCGGGTTCGGGCTGATCAAGATCACCCCCATCCACCTGGGGCTGCTCAACACCATGCTGGCGCCGGAGGAGATGGCGGCCGCGGCGCACACGCTGGTGATCGGGGCCGACGTCCTTGCCGGCGAGCCCACCCTGCCCTGGCAGGAGCACGCCCCCCACGTGCGGCTGATGAACGAGTACGGGCCCACCGAGACGGTGGTGGGGTGCTCGGCGTACGTGCTTCCCACCGGGCGGCACCGCACCGGGGCCGTGCCCGTGGGCCGGCCCATCCAGAACCTGACCTTCTATGTGCTCGACGCGCAGATGGAGCCCGTTCCCGTGGGGCTGCCCGGCGAGCTGTTCATCGGCGGCGTGGGCGTGGCGCGCGGCTACCTGGACCGGCCGGCGCTGAGCGCGGAAAAATTCCTTCCCGACCCCTTCGCCGGGGCCGGCGCGCGCATGTACCGCACGGGCGACCGCGCCCGCTGGCTGGCGGACGGCAACCTGATGATCCTGGGCCGCACCGACAACCAGGTGAAGGTGCGCGGCTACCGCGTGGAACTGGGCGAGATCGAGGCGGTGCTGCGCCGCCACCCCGCCGTGCGCGAGTGCATCGTCGACGTGCGCGAGGACCGCCCGGGCGACCGCCGCCTGGTGGCCTACGTGGTGAGCGACGGGGTGGAGCCGGCGTCGCTGCGCGACCACCTGCGGGACACCCTTCCCGAGTACATGGTCCCCAGCGCCTTCATGGTGATGGCGGCGCTGCCGCAGACCTCCACCGGCAAGCTGAACCGCAAGGCGCTCCCGGCGCCGGAGTACGGCCTGGCCACCAGCGACGTGGAAGAGCCGGTGAGCTTCACCGAGGCGCAGCTGCTCCAGGTGTGGGAGGAGCTGCTGGGGGTGGAGGGGATCGGGCCCACGCAGAACTTCTTCGAGCTGGGCGGCAACTCGCTCCTGGCCCTGCGCCTGCTGGCCATGGTCAACCGCCGCATGCAGTGCGAGCTCCCCGTCGCCACGCTGTTCGCCGGCGCCACGGTGCGCGCCATGGCGGCGGCCATCGAGGAGCAGGCCGCAGCGGGCGCGTCCGCGTCGCCGGTGGTCCCCATGCAGCCCAACGGCTCGCTGCCGCCGCTGTTCTGCGTGCACCCGGCGGACCGCGGGGTGATGGGCTACGTGAACCTGGTGCGCCACCTGGGCCCCGACCAGCCGGTGTACGGCCTGCGCGACCTGGGCGACGACCTGGCCCGCCCGGTGGCGCGGATCGCCGCCGAGCACCTGGCGGCCGTCCGCGAGGTGCAGCCCCGGGGCCCGTACCACCTGGCCGGCTGGTCGTTCGGCGGCTACGTGGCCTACGAGATGGCCATGCAGCTGCAGCGCGCGGGCGAGCAGGTGGCGTTCCTGGGAATGCTGGACACCATGAGCACCGAGCTGGTGCACTCGTGGCCCTGGGTGCGCGACCTGGACTTCATCGTGGGCGCCGCCAACGACGTGGCCTCGCTCAACCGCCGGCCGTTCACCCTGCCGCGCGAGTCGCTGGAGGGGCTGGAGACGGACGAGCAGGTGCGGCGCGCGCTCGACGCGCTGCACGCGCAGGGCGCCGCCTCGGCCGAGTTCGGCGAGGCGCACCTGCGGGAGCTGTTCCACACCCTGCGCGACCGCGTGCGCAGCCGCCGGGGCTACGTGGTGGAGCCCTTTCACGGTACCCTGACGCTCTTTCGCGCCAGCGAGATCAAGGAGCGCATGGCCGCGTTCTTCGCGCCGTACGGCGACGAGGAAAAGCGGACCATGGGGTGGTGCCGCCACGTGCGCGACATCGAGGTGCGCCCCGTCCCCGGCGCGCACATCACCCTGGCGTCGGAGCCGCACGTGCGCGTGCTGGCGGAGCAGATGACCGCGGCGCTGGCG
>DATABT010000338.1:0-4681 GCA_036259455.1 Longimicrobium sp.
ACCAGCACGGGTGAGTAGATTTCTCAGTCGGCGCCATGGGAATCCTGCACGGGCTGAGTTCGGTGCAGGCGCCTCCTTCGAAATGACAGTTCGGCGTCGGGTCTGTTTACCTGCAACAAAATCGACGAAGAACCTCTTTTCCTCAGCGCGTGAGGCGGTAGATGAGCAGCGCCGCGCGTTTGACCTGCAGCGGCAGCGTCTCCAGGTCGATGCGCTCGTTGGGCCCGTGCGCGCCGGAGCCGTTGGCGCCCAGTCCCGCCAGCGCCGCGTCCACGTACGGCGCGACGAACGACACGTCCGCGGCGCCGCGGCGGCCGGGGTCCAGCGCCTCCATGGGCGGCGTGCCCAGGTCGCGGTTCACCCTGTTCAGCAGCGCCAGGAGCGCGTGGTTCCCCTCCGTGGGCGGCATGGAGGGATATCCTTCGTGGAACTCGATCTCCGCCTCCGTTCGCGGAAGGTGGCGCGCCACGATGGCCCGCATCCGCTCCCGCGCGCGCTGCAGCTGCTCGTCCGTGATGGTGCGGATGTCGCCGGTGACGATGGCCATCTGCGCCACCACGTTGGTCTTGCCGAACGCGGTCCCGCGGCTCTCGCCCGCATCGTAGCGCACGTCCGTTCCCCCGACGATCACGCCGGGGTTGAACGTCAGGTACTGCTCGCCGCGCAGCTCCTCGTGCAACGCGGTCAGGATGCGCGACGCCTCGAAGATCGCGCCGCTCCCCACGCCCTCGCTGAACACGCCCGACGAGTGCGCCTGCCGCCCGCGCACCGTGAGCGTCCAGCTGCTCGCGCTGCGCCGGGCCACGGTTGCGTACTCCGTGGCGCTGTCGCGGGCGCCCGTCTCGAACTCCAGCGCCACGTCCGCATCGCGCCCCGCCTGGATCAGGTCGCGCCGCGCGATCTCCAGCGGCCGCCCCGGCGACTCCTCGTCCCCCGTCATCGCCACCGTGATCGTCGTTCCCTCCAGCGCCCCCGCGGCGTGCAGCGCCTTGAGCGCCCAGAGGATGACGACGTCGCCGCCCTTCATGTCGTTCACCCCCGGCCCGCTGGCGTACCGCCCCTGGCGCACGAAGCGCTGAAAGGGATCGTCGCGCTCGAACACCGTGTCCAGGTGGCCGATCAGCAGCACCTTGCGCCCCTGCGTCCCCTGCCGGTACGCGAACAGGTGGCCGGCGCGGTTCATGGAATCCGGCATGCTGATCCACCGCACGTCGAACCCCAGCGAGTCCAGCGGCGCCTCGAACGCGCGCCCCACCTCGCGCACGCCCTCCGCGTTGAGCGTGCCGCTGTTGATGTTGACGATGCGCTCCAGGAACGCCACCGCCTCGTCGCCGTGCGCGTCCACGTACCGCACGATACGCTGCTCCTGCGGCGAGAGCCCCTGCGCCTGGACGGCCACCGGCGCCGCGGTGATCAGCGCGGCGGAAAGGACGGGAATGCGGATGGATGCGCTCACGGCGATGCGGCGTTCGGCGGCTGCGGACGCGGCGCCGTGCGGTCGGGGCGGATGAGGATCGCGCGGCGGGTGGATTGTGGCAGGATAGCGGACGGATGCCAGTCCATCAACCCGGCGCCGTGCCGGATGAGGGGCGGAGCGAGGAGCAACGGCCGGAGAGGCCGCGGCCGGTGCGCGATCAGGGCAACTGCTCGCCGTCGGGGAACGCGCGCAGGAGGTCCCGGCGCGGCCGTAACGACCAGGTGCCCCGCTTCGAGGGATCTCGCTCTGCCGCTCCACTTCACGGTAGGCCGTCGTGCGCTCGCCGGGCCACTGGATCGACACGCAGCCGCTGGCCGGAAAGCTCGTGCAGTCGCTCCGCTGCCCCACCTTCGCGCCGTCCGCAGACCTTCAGCCCACATGGATCACCATACGACACCGGGTCCCCCGCCGCGAAGCCATAGGCGTTCAACCCACCCCGCAAGCCCGATCGGGTCCGGCTGCGTGAACTGGCCCGTCTGCGGGTCGTAGTAGCGGTTGCGACGGTACATCTGGCCGCTCGCGTCCCGCATGTCGTCCACCAGGCCGCCGAACCAGTTCCGGATCTCGCCCTGCGGTTCAAGTTCGTGCCGTGCGGTCGTGCGCTCGCCCGGCCACTGGATGGGCACGCAGCCGCTGGCCGGGTAGCTGGTGCAGTCACTGCGCTGGCCCACCTTCGCCGTCCGCATAGGTACCGCGCGCGAACTGGCCGCGCCAGTTCTGGTGCGGGACGATGCTCGTGGAGCCTTTGGTGATCACCAGCGGGCGGTCGATGCCGCCGGCGTGGAAGTAGCCCACGCTCCCGCCGGCGTTACGACTCCTCGGGGTTGAGTGGGCGCCCACTGCCTCGGAACCCGGGAGATCTTCAGCGCGCGCCGTTGGGTCCATCCCAAACAAGACGAAAGTCGAAGCCCGTCAGGGCTGAAGCTTTCACTCGATCGACGAACGGACCGGTCACGAAAACCTTCACCCTCGACTGAGGGAGTCGAAAAATCGGCAAAAAGGCCGCGTCGTCGCGGAAGACATACTTGGCTATTCGCATGACTTCGCCAGTGCTGAATCGCACGACCGAAGACCGCTCCTCATCCAGAGCGTCGATGATGCGGGTCGTGTTGTAGACGTAGTAAGTCCCGTCGTCAACGCTGAGTGGAAGTAACTCCCCGTTTTCTACTAACACATCAAAAAGTTCATCGACCGCGCGCTGGCTAAACACAGGCGTTGCTCCCAGGGTTGGAAAGTCAGATTTCGGCTTCCCGGCGTTCAGATCGTCATCGATCCATTCTGCCGTGAGTGCAACCCAGTCAGTGCTCACGGGCGAGCCGTCGAGGTCCGAGAGGACGTTGAAATCTGACTCCCGCACCAGCGTTAACCATCGGTATCCTTCGACGTCAGGGCGTAACTCGAAAATCCGCATCTCTCCGCATCTCTCCTCAATGGGGGAAGGTGTTGGCCTGCAACTGAGCCGCTATGTCTCTCAGCACCTGGATCACTTGGGCTCTGCTCGTTGCCCCAAGCAGTGCTTCGTTTACGGCACGGTAATACTCGTTCGTGTGCAGTCCTGGGTGATACGCGCCGCCTGAGGCCGCTTGACCGACTCGGGAAGTGGGCAGGTAAATGCCGTTGACTGCGTCATTGATGTTCACTTGGAATCGAGCCAAGACAGCTCGTGCGGGTGCCGCTGCGCGAGCTCGTCCCGCGACAATGTGGTGGGCTGCGTGACCGGCCCGCGCCAAGATCCCCTGCGCGGCCATGTTCGCTCTTAGTATACGAGAGGAAGCAACGCTTGCTGCAACCCCTACGGGGATCGCACGTGCGACAACCGGGGCAGCTCGCGCGAGCAAGCTCCAGCAGGGGGGGCATCCCGCCGCATCATCCGCGAGTCCGGCGGTGTGCTTCGCGTCTGTCTCCGAGCATTGTCCTAGAGCAGCGTCGCGCCCAATGCCCCACGCACAAAGCCCATACGGATCCGAATACGAAACCGGGTCCCCGTCCGCGAACCCATACGCATTCAACCCACCCGCAAGCCCAATCGGATCCGGCTGCGTGAACTGGCCGGTCTGCGGGTCGTAGTAGCGGTTGCGGCGGTACATGTGGCCGCTGGCGTCGCGCATGTCGTCCACCAGGCCGCCGAACCAGTTGCGGATCTCGCCCTGCGGCTCCAGCTCGTGGTAGGCCGTCGTCCGCTCCCCCGGCCACTGGATGGGGACGCATCCGCTCGCCGGGAAGCTGGTGCAGTCGCTGCGCTGCCCAACCCTTGCGCCATCCGCATAGGTACCACGCGCGAACTGCCCGCGCCAGTTCTGGTGCGGAACGATGCTGGTGGAGCCCTTCGTGATCACCAGTGGACGGTCGATGCCGCCGGCGTGGAAGTACCCCACGTTTCCGCCGGCGGCGCTGGCGTACGTGCCGCTGGCGCTCTTCAGCTCCCACTGCAGCTGGTCGCCGGCCCACACGAACGTGGTGGTGCTGGGCGTGCACGCCCACGCGTCGTAATTGCAGAGCCCTCCATCCGTCCGCGTGTGAACCAGCACGCGCCGGCCCAGCGGATCGTAGCGGTACTCCTCCCGCCCGGCCTCAAACGTACAGCAGCAGCTTTATTCCGTGAGACGGATTTCCTCGTACCGAAGCTTACCGAAGGCTCTCCCGACGCCGCGGTCCTGTGACGTAGGTATTCCTGCAGTTGCTCGCGGGTGTGCGAATAGTGTCGCCTGTTCTTGAAGAACACATCCACAAGCCGAGGTAACTCGAGGAGAAAGCTTAAATCCCCGTCGAGAACATTTGTTGATCCGATAAAGAAGAGTTGAGCCAAATCCGCTTGTCCCTTCAGCGGAGTCAGCGATTCGATAGCACCGCACTCATCCAGTCGGATCCGCACACAATGGTGCAAGGCCGCAAGCTCCGAGATTTCTCCAATCGCGGGGCATTTCTCTACCTCAAGCACGCGTACTCCTGACACCCGGCCCAGTCCCGCCAAAGAGTTCAGGTGACGCAAGTGAAACAATCCAAGTTCACCCAGGCTCGTCAACCGTTCGACACCTTCAGTGGTTGCGAGCTTGCCTCCGGACGACGTGAGCGATGTCAGCGCGGAAAGAGATGTAAACGCCTGCAGGTTCTTTTCTGGACAATCGTCCAGGTACAACCTACGAAGGCGAGTAGACGCTAACAGGCGTTTAGTCCCCCGCTCTCCACCGGAGCGCGCAGTCCTCC
>DATABT010000339.1:0-8557 GCA_036259455.1 Longimicrobium sp.
GGCCCCGCTGTCGTTCGTGGCGAGCCCCTCGCCCGGAGCGGCTGAAGCCCCGTCTTTGCCGCGGCTTCAACCGCCCGGCGCGGAACCGGAGTCGCGCCGCTTATCTACTCCCGCACTAACGCACTACCTCCACGCCTTTCCAGAACGCCACGTGGTCGCGGATGTTGCCGGCGGCGTCCATGGGCTCGGGATAGTACCAGGCGGCGTCGGCGTTCATCTTTCCATCCACCACCACGTCGTAGTAGCTGGCGGTGCCCTTCCAGCCGCAGACGGTGTGTGTCTGGCTGGGCTGCAGGTACTCGCGGTTCATGGCGTCGGGCGGAAAGTAGACGTTGCCCTCCACCACCTCGTACCGGTCGCTCTCGGCGATCACGGCGCCGTTCCACGTTGCACGCGCCATCGTGCCTCCTCCGTAGGTCGTTCGATCCGTTGATGGTGATCAGCGGCGCAGGATCCGGCCCGCCCGCTCCGCCGCGGAATCCATCGCGGCGTACGGCGCCAGCTGGCCGGCGCGCACGTCGTAGATGAAGGCGCGCTGCCGCATCCGCGCCTCGTCGTCCCCGTCTCCCTCCAGCGCGTGGACCAGGATGCGGCCCGCGCCGAACGCCTCGTGCGCGCGGTAGCGCAGCGGCGGGCGGAGCACCGGGCGAAGGTTGCGGCCGTCCAGGTCCGTCACGTAGAGCGCCATGGCGTCGCGCCCGTCCACGCCGCCGCTGCGGTCGGTGTCGTCCAGCGCCATCACGTACGAGATCCACTCGCGCGGCGGAATCCTCTTCTCCGCCTGGGGATACGAAAGCTCGCGGATGTGGGCGGGACGGTCCAGCAGCAGCCGCACGCCCTCCGCATCCACGAACATCACGTTCACGGCGCTGTTAGGGCCCCCGTAGCCGCTGGATGCGTAGCTGGACCGGCGGCCCTGCGTGGCGCCGTCCTCCACCCGGACGATGCGCGTCCGCGTTCCGGGGATGGAATCCGGCATTCCGTACCGCACCGCGACGGGCGGCGGCGTGCCGGGGCTCTCGCCGCCGCCGGCCACGCGCTCCGCCTCGCTGACGGCGCCGGCGTTGCGCGTCACCTGCGACACCACCATCACCAGGCCGGCGAGCAGAAACAGAAGCAGCAGCGCGCCGATGCCCAGCCACGTAAGCTTGAGCGCGCGGTCGAGTGAGGCTTTCATGGAATGGGATGGAGGCGCGGGCCGGGAGACATCCGCCGAAAGGTGAGCCGGGGGCGGCGCTCCGGCAAGGAGGCCGCGCCCCGCGTGGTGCTCATCCGCCGATGCTCATCGTGACGCGGACGGAACGAAGCGCGCCAGGTACGGCCCGGCGGAAACCAGCTCCAGGTCCGGCGACTCGTCCACGAACTGGCGCAGCAGGGTGCCGTGGCCGCTGCCCATGATCACCAGCACGCGCTCGCCGGGCTGCGCCACGCGCGCGATGTTGGCGAAGATGCGAAGGTTGCGCGTGTACCAGTTGGCCACCTGGTCCGCGCCTGGGTACGCGGTGTCGCGGCCGACGGTGGCCATCACCAGGTACCAGCCGTGCAGGCTGTCGGCGCGGGCGGAGTTGGCTTCGGCCAGCATGGCCCCCACCGTGGTGGTGGCCATGCGCGCGTTGGACTCGGCGACGATGGACTGGATGGTGGAGCCCATCCGCTGGGCCAGGTCGCCCTGCCCGTTCTGCGCGGCGAACTGCATCACCCCGCCGATGTCCATGTCCAGCTTGTAGTCCACGGGGTAGACGCGCTCGTGCCCCAGCATGCCGGCCAGGCGCAGGCCGATCTGCTCGCGCTCGTCGCGCGTGAGCTGGTGCTGTCCGCGGCGGTACGCCTGGTAGCGCGCGTTCCACACCGAGTCGCGGCCGGGCTCGGCCTCGATGGCGATGCGCGTGGGACGGAACTCGGCCAGCGCCCGCGCCAGGTCGGCGATCTCGGCCTGGCGGTGCGGCGCCAGCACGTCGTCGGCGGTGGGGTTGGCGTAGTCCTGGCCGGGATTGTCCATGTGATAGGTGCCCAGGATCATCACCTGCGCGCGCGGCGCGGGGGTCTGGGCGTGCGCCGGCGCGGCGGCGGAACAGAGGAGAACGGCAAGCACGGCAGCCCTGGTCTGCATCGGACGGCTCCGCAAACGAGTGGTTTTCGTCGGATGGATCTCGTGGATGCGCCGTGTTCCCCTCCGGCGCGACGCGGCGTACGGGCGATCCGTCCGGCGGGTTTCGCGGCCCGCTCCCGGCGGCGCCGCCCTTCCCCCCATCCCCCTCCCGCAAACAGCGCGGGAGGGGGAGGCGCGCAGCAGCTTCAACCTCCCCCGGGGGCTCGGGGGGAGGGGGCGAGGTTTGCGAGCCCGGAGGGGGCGCATTCGCGGCGAACCGTCCCTTCGAGTGAAAGGCTATCCGCCGAACTCGTACAGGCCGCGGTACACGGCCGTGTTGCGGGTGAGGATCTTCACGTAGTCGCGCGTTTCCTGGAAGGGGATGCGCTCGGTGAACAGCTCCTCGTCGCGGTACTCGGGAAAGCGGCTCCAGGTGCGGACGCGCCCCGGCCCCGCGTTGTACGCCGCGAACACGCTGGGGAGCGAGCCGTCGTACGCGCGCATCTGGTCCGCCAGAAAGCGCGTGCCCAGCGCCACGTTGATCTCCGGATTGAAGAGCAGGTCCGGGTCCCACTGGCGGATGCCGGCGCCGGCGGCCAGTCCGCGCCCCGTTGCGGGCATCACCTGCATGAGCCCGCGCGCGCCGGGGCCGCTGACCGCCGCGGCGTTGAACCACGACTCCTGGCGGATCATCGCCGCCACCTGCGCCGGCTCCAGCCCCCGCAGCCGCGCCTCGCCCTCGATGATGCCGCGGTAGGGAAGCGGGTTCAGGATGCGGAGAAAGCGCGCGCTCACCGGCTCGTTCTTCTCCTGCAGCGCCAGCGCGATGCGGATGCTCTGCGAGGTGTATCCGCGCTCGTTGATGCTCTCCGCCAGCGGATAAAGGAGGGCGCGGTTCTCGCCCGCCTCGCGAACGCGGCGCTCCACCTCCGCCTTCGCCTCCGCGTCCAGCCCCGCGGCGCGCAGCAGGTCCACGGCGTACATCCACCGCGCCACCGTCCGGCGCGCTTCTTCGTCGTCCGGCGCGGAGTCGCGCAGGGGAACGGGCCAGAACGGCTGCTTCAGCCGCTCCGCCGACCGCAGCGCGTAATACGAGAGCGGCTCGCGCGCGCGCACCTCGCGGTAGAGCGCGTTCGCGGCCGCGGTGTCGCCGCGGGCGGCGCGGGCACGGCCCGCCCAGTAGGTGGCCTGTGCCCAGTACGCGGGCACGGTACGGCCGCGGTCGTACGCGGCCTGCGCGGCGGCGTAGTCGCGCGCGTTCATCGCCATGCCACCCAGCCGCACCAGCGCCAGGCCCGCGCGCTCGGTTCCCGGCGCGCGGTCCGCGGTGCGCTGGTAGCCGGCGCGCGCCGCGGCCGCGTCCCCCGCGTCGTGCGCCATGTCGGCGACCAGGAACAGCGCCTCCGCCGCGCTCTGCGTGCCCGGGTAGCGCTCCGCGGTGCGGAGGAACGTCGCCCGTGCCTCCGCCCGCGCGCCGCGGCGGTACTGCGCCCGGCCGGTGAGGAACATGGCCTCCGCGCCCACGGCGGGCGCCGCCCCGTACAGCGGGGCCGCGGCGGCGGGCACGTCCGCGTATCGCCCCGCGGCGAAAAGGGCGCGGACCAGGCGCAGGCGGACGTCCGTGTTTGCCGCGTTCGCGGCCAGATACGCGCGATATCCGTCCACCGCGCGCGTCTTGTTTCCCGCGCGGTCGTAGACGGTGGCGATGGCAAGGCGGTCGTTCGGCGTCAATCCCCCCAGTCCGCTCAGCAGCCGCGCCGCGTCCACCGATGCAGACGCGGCCAGGGCGTCGCGCAGCGCCTGCCGTGCGGACCCCGTGTCGCGGAGCTGCAGCATGGCCTGCGCGGCCGCCACGTCCAGCGCCGCGCGTTCCGCGGGCACGTTCGTCTGCGCGCGGTAGGCGAGGGCCAGCGCGCGGGCGCCCGCCACGTCGCGCGCGGCCAGGTACGCGCGCAGCCGCGCCGCGCGGGCGCGGGAGGGGACAGGCAGCTCGTCCTTTTCCGCCTCCAGAAAGGCGCGGACGCGCGCGGTGTCGCCGCGCTCCGCCAGCGCCTCCGCGGCCAGCGTGGCCACCCATCCCGCTACCGCGCGGATCCGCTCGCGCGCGTGGTCCAGCGCGCGCACGCCCTCCTCCTCGCGCCCCGTGCGCATCAGCGCCAGCGCGTGCCGCAGCTCGCCGACGGCGCGCTCGCCGCGGGCCTGCGCATCTCCCGTGTCCGGCCGCAGCGACACGTACTTGCCGTACGCCTCCGCCGCACGCTCCCACTGGCCGCTCTGCTCCCACGCGCGGCCCAGCAGGTACCAGCCGTCGCCGCCGCCCACGCGGTCCAGCCACGGCCGGTCGCGCAGCAGGTCGAACACGTTCTCCCATCCGCCCCACGCCGCCTCTGCCTTTGCCGCCACCAGCAGCAATTCGGGGTCGCTCTGCGGCGTGGTCAGCTCGCGCAGGCGGCGGGCGGCGCGCCAGTTCCGCTCCTGCGCCAGCAGGCGCGCCGCGTCCGGCGGCAGGTCGGGGCCGCGGACCAGCGCGGTGGAGGCGGCGGCGGGCGGGCGCGGGCGCTCCACGGGCGTGGGGGAATCGGCCAGGCGCGTGGCGGCCCACAGCAGCACGGGCACCAGTACGACGGCGGCCGCGGCGAGAATCTGGTTGCGTTGGGTCATCCTCATCGGCCGGCGCGGCCTGCGAATCGTGTGCCTTGGGGAACAGGGAATGATAGGGAATAGGGAATAGGGAACAGGGAATAGCGGGCAGCGGCATCGCGGTTGCCGTCGTCGTGCCCTGGGGCGAGGGGATGACGATGGACGAGGAGCGCGGATGATGCAGGCGGCGCAAAAGCCCGAGATGCTGGAGCAGGCGGTGCACGCCATCGCGCTGGCGGTGGAGATGGGCGGGGTGCTCATGCTGGTGCTCACCGCCATCGCGGCCACGGCGCTGCTGTTCCGCGACTGGCGGCGGGCGGGGGCGTTCGGGCCGGCGTACAAGGCCTACCGGCGCAACCTGGGGCGGGGAATCCTGCTCGGGCTGGAGTTCCTGGTCATCGCCGACATCATCGGCACCGTGGCCATCGAGCCCACCTTCAGCAACCTGGGCGTGCTGGGGCTGATCGTCCTCATCCGCACCTTCCTCAGCTTCTCGCTCGAGGTGGAGATCGAAGGCCGCCTGCCGTGGAAGGGCGCGGAACAGGACGCCGGCCGCCGCGCGGAGCACGAGGGAGTGTAGAGGGACTCGATGAAACCTGAGACGTCATCCCGAGTCATCCGCGGAACCTGAACGGGCACCACGGCCTGCGTGCGACTGAAAGATCGCGCTCCGGCACCGGGGGGCCGGCTCCATCGCTCGGAGCCGACCCCTCCATTGTGCCGGCAAGGTCCTTCGGTCGCGCCCAACCTTCTGCGTGCGTTCAGGTTACGTGCGGACACTCCCTTGGGATGGACGTCAGCCGGTGATCCAGGCTACTGCACGGAACTGCTGGTGACGTTGCTGATGTCGCGGTGGATCTTCCACTCGCCGCCCGGCTGGCGCTTCCACGTGACCACGTACTTGCCCTGGTCCACAAAGGTCTGGCCGCCCGCCTGGTACGTGAACACGGACGTGCCCATCTCCAGCGCGTAATCGCCAAGGAACTGCACCTCCTGCACGCTGGCCGTGATGTCGTGGTACTTCACCGCGCCGAACGCCCCCGCCAGCGCCTGCTCGATGGCTGCCCTGCCGTGAAGCTGGGAGATGCCGGGCAGCATCAGCACGGCGTCGTCCGCGAACAGCGCGGCCACCGCGGCCGCGTCGCCGGCGACGAATCCCGCGATCAGCCGCGCGTTGTTCTGCTCGATGACCTGGCGAATGCCGGCCGGGTCCGCGACGGCGGCGGTGGCGAGCGGCGCGCCCGCATCCGCCGCGCGGGGGGACTCGGTAGGCGCGCTGTTGCACGCCGCCAGCACGACAAGGGGAAGCACGCGGCCCCAGCGGGCTGCAAGGGAGAGAATTGACATGATCGGATCTCCGCAGGTGGGATGTGCGTCGGCACGGCGCGGCGGGGTGCCGCGCATCTCCATGTGCCGCGCGTATGACGGCGGAGACCCTACGATATGTTCAAAACCGGAAAAAGGCTTAATCCGATCATAATCCCCGCGCCGCCGGCCAGCGTCACGCGCACGTTGTCGTCCACCGGCAACGGCGCGAACTCCACCGCCGCGGCGGCGATCGCGCCCAGCACCGCCGCCGCGAGCGGCACCACGCCCGGCGCGAGCATCCACATCCCCATCGCCACCGCCAGGTCCACGGCGAGCCCCGCGGCAAAGCCCTCCCAGCTCTTGCCCCACGCGGTGCGGTGCCGCCCCCAGCGCTTGCCGACGAGCGCCGCGGCCGCGTCGCCCAGCCCGTTGAACAGCATCGCCGCGACGGCGACGGGCTTGGGGAACAGGACCACCGCCGCCGCGTACGCCACGGCCATCCACGTGGCGCCGGCCACCCCGCGGCGCTCGTGGTGGCGCAGCATGGTCCGCGTGTGGCGCAGAAAATGGTAGCGGAACGGGCGGATGCGGTGCCGCGCCACGTCGATCGCCACTGCCAGCACCGCCACGGACACCAGCAGCGCGATGGCCGGCGGCCGCGGCAGCAGCCACACCAGCAGCGGCACGGCCGCGGACGAGACGTGGATCGCCTTGCGCGCCAGCTCGCGCTTCATCCGCGGGGGCGCGTCAGGGGATGGGGACGCATGGCCGCCAAGCTAGGCGCTCACCCGCCGCGAAGAAAGCCGGTGAGCAACGCGTTCACCTTCTCCGGCACCTCCTCCGCCACCCAGTGGCTGGCCTCCGCGATCCGTTCGATGCGGATCCCGGGAACCCGGCGCTCCAGCCCGTAGGTGTTGCGGAGCGAGAGCGCCTGGTCGCGCTTTCCCCAGATGAGCAGGGTTGGATGCTCGATGCGCCGCGTCTTTGGAGCGCGGCGGCGGGCGGCGGCGCGGTAGTAGTTCAGCATGGCGGTGAGCGCGCCCGGCTGGGCCGCCGCCTCCTTGTAGCGGCGGATGTCCTCGTCCGTGAACGCGCCGGGGCGCACCGTTGACGCGCGGAACACGCGCTCCAGCAGGGCGAAGTCGTTGGCGCGGATGGCGGCTTCGGGGATGAGGGGCACCTGCACGGCGGCGGCGTACCACGAGCGCAGCATCTGGTCCGGCATGCGGATCTCGCGCCGGAACACCTGCGGATGCGGCGCGTTCAGGATCGCCAGCCGCTCCACGCGCTCCGGCGCCAGCATGGCCAGCCACCACGCGATCAGCCCGCCCCAGTCGTGGCCGGCGACGTGCGCCCGTGGCCCCCCCGTGACGCGGATCAGGCCCTCCACGTCCGCGACCAGCCGCTCGATGCGGTAGGCGGAGATGCCGGACGGCTTGTCTGACAGGTTGTAGCCGCGCAGGTCCGGCGCGATCACCCGGAATCCCGCGTCCGCCAGCGGCTGGATCTGGTGCCGCCACATCCACCAGCACTCGGGAAAGCCGTGCAGCAGCAGCACGGGCGGGCCGTCACCCGCCTCCACCCAGTGCAGCCGCACGTTGTTCACCACCTCTTCCCGGTGCGTCCACGCCGCCTCGCCCGCCGCCGTCGCCATCGCGCTCTCCATCTCCGTGGTCCTCATCAGCCAATCTACCGGATCAACGGCAACGAAAGGGCCGGAGGATCGCTCCCCTGGCCCGGAAAAGAGACGCTGGTCTACTGAGAGGGCGTTGAAAAATCGCTTCCCGGCACGACGTCATCCTGAGTCATTCGGCGCTACGTGCACTCTGTCGAACGTAAGTCGCTCGCCACGGCTGTCATTTCGAAGGAGGCGCTCGCGTGATCTTCGCCGGTGCAGGAACCCGTGGCGCCGACTGAGAAATCTACTCGCCCGAGCAGGTGCCACGCCCGCTCGACGGCCCTCGCCCGAATGGATCTTTCTATTCAGGGAGCCGCACAAGTCCTTGTCGGTGCACGATATACGGCGGCGACCGAAGGACCTTGCCGGCAGAGCGACACGCCCGCTTCGGTGCGAGGGACTGGGACGCTGCCTCGCGGACAAGTCCTTCGGTCGCGCCGAAAGCGTTGTGCAGGATGTAGTTACGCGAGGGCGCTCCCTGAATGGATAGAAACTCTGGGCGAGCGCCGAGCGAGAAAACGGATCACCAGCGACGGGTGAGTAGATTTCTCAGTCGGCGCCATGGATTTCTGCACCGGCGGCCATCACGCTGGCGCCTCCTTCGAAATGACAGCCGCGGCGCGAGCGACTTTCATGGCACAGCGTACGCTGCACCGGATGACTCAGGATGACGTCACCTGCTTCTCGGTGGATGAATCTTTCAGGTCCATCGCGGATTTCGTTGCACGCACGAAGTCTGCGCCGTGAGCTGTCATTTCGAAGGAGGCGCCCACGAGGACTTGCCTCATGCAGGATCTTGTTGCGCCGACTGAGAAATCTACTCACCCACGCTCATGGCTGGC
>DATABT010000340.1:0-4412 GCA_036259455.1 Longimicrobium sp.
CCCTGCGGGCCTTCCCTGGCGTGGCGCAGGCCGTGGCCCTCGTGCGCGAGGACGTGCCCGGTGACAAGCGCCTCGTCGGCTACCTCGCCGCTCCCGGGTCACTCGACATCACCGCCCTGCGCACCTTCCTCAAGCAGCGGCTGCCCGAGCACATGGTGCCCGCGGCCCTGGTGTCCCTGCACGCGCTGCCGCTGACGCCCAATGGCAAGGTGGACCGCGCCGCCCTTTCCGCGTCCGACGTGGCGGCGGACCAGCCGGCGCCGTACGTCGCGCCGCGCACGGAGGCGGAGGAACTGCTGGCCGCGCTCTGGGCGGAGGTGCTGGGCGTGGACGGCGTGGGGGCGACGGACGACTTCTTCGCGCTGGGCGGGCATTCCATCCAGGCGATGCAGCTGGCGGCGCGTGTCCGCGATGCGTTGCGGACGGAGCTGCCGCTGCGCGCCTTGTTCGATGCGCCCACGCCGGCCGCGCTGGCGGCTGTTCTCGTCGCGGCGGAGCCCGCGCCCGGCCGCGTGGAGCGCGTGGCGCAACTGGCGCGCGTCGTCCGGCGCATGGCCGACGGCGAGGTGCGCGCGCTGCTGGAGGATGCGGGTGCCGCGCCGCGCGGGCGGACGGAGGCGGCGCGCCGCCAGGAACTGCTGACCCACCTGCTCCGCCGCGACGGGCTGGGCGCGGATGGCGCGGACGCCATCCACCCGCGCGAGGCGGACGCGCCGGCGCCGCTCTCCTTCGCGCAGGAGCGGCTGTGGCTGATCGACCAGATGCAGCCGGGGCTCTTCGCGTACAACATTTCCACGGGGATGCGCATCCGCGGCGCGCTGGACGTGGACGTGCTGCGCCGCGCGCTGGCGGAGCTCGTCCGCCGGCACGAGGCGCTGCGCACGCGGCTCGTCCTGGCCGGCGGCGCGCCGGTGCAGGTGGTCGATGCGGCCGGCGACGTCCATCTCCCCATCCTGGACCTGACCGGCGCGGCGGACGCGGAGGCGGAGCTGCGCGCGCGGGCGTCGGCGCTGGCGGCCCGGCCGTTCGACCTCGCCGCCGATCATCCGCTGCGGATGGCGCTTGCCCGGATGGCGGCGGACGAGCACGCGCTGCTGCTGGTCATCCATCACACGGCCATCGACGGGTGGAGCCTGTCGCTGCTCTACCGCGAGCTGGACGCGCTGTATTCGGCGTTCGCGCGGGGTGCGGGGTCGCCGCTGGCGCCGCTCCCCGTCCGCTACGGCGACTACGCGGCCTGGCAGCGCGCGCGGCTGGACGGCGACGCGCTGGCCGCCGAGCTGGCATGGTGGCGCGAGCGGCTGGCCGGGCTGCTGGAGGTGCTGGAGATCCCGTCCGACCGGCCGCGCGCGGCGGCGATGAGCCACCGGGGCGGCGTGCACCGGCTGGCGTGGGATCGCGAGATGACGGACGCGCTGCGCGAGCTGTCCCGCCGCGAGGGTGCCACGCTCTTCATGACGCTGCTGGCCGGCTTTCAGGCGCTCCTCCACCGCTGGACGGGCGAGGCGGACTTCGCCGTCGGGTCGCCGGTGGCCGGGCGCACGCGGCCGGAGATGGAGGGGCTCGTCGGGCTGTTCATCAACACCCTCGTGCTGCGGGCGGACGTGGGCGCGGAGCCCGATTTCCGCGAACTGCTGCGGCGGGTGCGCGAGACGACGCTGGCGGCGTGGGCGCACCAGGACGTCCCGTTCGAGCGGCTGGTGGATGCCGTGGGGGCGGAGCGCACGCTGGGGCACAACCCGCTCTTCCAGGTGGCGTTCGCGCTGCAGAACGCGGGCGATGCGCGGCCGCGGCTGGACGGGCTGGCGGTGGCGCCGTACCGCGTGCACGGTGGCGGCGCGCTGCTGGACCTGACGGTTTCGCTGACGGAGACGGAGGGCGGGATCGAGGGGCTGATCGAGTACAGCGCCGACCTGTTCGACGCGGGGACCATCGAGCGGATGGCGGAGCACTTTCGCACCCTGCTCCGCGCCGCCTCGGCCGATCCATCGACCGCCGTCGCCACGCTGCCGCTGCTGGGGGATGACGAGCGCGCCCGCATCGCCGCGTGGGAGACGGAGCGGCTGGATGACGCCGCGCCCGCGCCGTTCCCCGCGCGGTTCGCGGAGCAGGTGCGCCGCGCGCCGGACGCGCCCGCGCTCTGGTTCCAGGGCGGCACGGTCTCGTACGGCGAGCTGGACGCGCGCGCGTCGCGGCTGGCCAACCACCTGCGGCGGCTGGGGATCGGGCCGGAATCGCGCGTGGGCATCTGCCTGGAGCGCACGCCGGAGCTGGTCGTCACGCTGCTCGCGGTGCTGAAGGCGGGGGCGGCGTACGTGCCGCTGGAGCCGCACTTTCCCGCGGAGCGCGTCCGCGCGGTGCTGGGAGATGCGCGGGCGGCGCTCCTGGTCACCCGTGGGGAGACGGCGGCGCGGCTCGATCTGCCGTGCCCGGCGCTGCCGCTGGATCATTGCGAGGTGGCCGAGACCATCGCGCTGGAGGCGGCGGAATCGCCCGCCGTCCAGATCCATCCCGATACGCTGGCGCACGTCATCTACACCTCCGGATCGACGGGCACGCCCAAGGGCGTGATGATCCGCCACGGCGGCGTGGCCACCTTCCTCTCGTGGATGGCCGTGCGCTTCCCCGTCGCGCCGGGGGAGAAGGTGCTGGGATCGACCAGCGTCTGCTTTGACGTGCACGCGGCGGAGGTGCACCACACGCTGGCGAGCGGCGCCACGCTGGTGCTGGTGGAGAACGCGCTTTCGCTTGCGGAGCTGCCGGCGGACCTGGGCATCGTGCAGGCGAGCATGGTGCCCACGGCGTCGCGCGAGCTGGTGCGCGCGGGTGCGCTGCCGGGCTCCATTCGCAGGCTGAACCTGGGCGGCGAGCCGGTGGCGCCGGACCTGGCGCGCGAGCTGTACGCGGCGGGCGTTCCGGAGGTGCACAACCTCTACGGGCCCACGGAAGACACCACGTACTCCACGCACCAGCACATCCCCGTGGACGGCCGCGTCACCGTCGGGCGGCAGATTGGCGGGAGCCGCGCGTACGTGCTGGACGCGCGGATGCAGCCGGTGCCCATCGGCGTGGTCGGCGACCTGTACCTGGCGGGCGACGGGGTGTCGCGCGGCTACCTGGCGCGTCCGGGGATGACGGCGGAGCGCTACATTCCCGACGTGCGCGTGCCCGGCGAGCGGATGTACACCACGGGCGACCGCGCGCGCTGGCTGGCGGACGGCGAGCTGGACTACCTGGGCCGCAGCGACCTGCAGGTAAAGGTGCGCGGCTACCGCATCGAGCCGGGGGAGGTGGAGGCCGCGCTGCGCGCCCATCCCGCGGTCGCGGACGCGGTGGTCGCCGCGCGCGGCGACGAGCCGGACCGGCGGCTGGTGGCGTGGATCATCGCGCGCGATGGCGCGGCGCCGGCGTCCACCGATCTCGCCGCGGGGGTGAAGGCGCGGCTGCCGGAGTACATGGTGCCCGCCGTATTCGCGCTGGTGGATGAATATCCGCGGACGACCAGCGGAAAGGTGGACCGCCGCGCCCTGCGCGAGCCGGAGCCGCAGGCCGCCCCCGCGCCCGCCGCGGCCGTGGTGGCGCCGCGCACGGAGACGGAGGCGCTGCTGGCGGACGTCTGGCGCGAGGTGCTGGAGCTGGACGCCATCGGCGTGACGGAGCCGTTCTGGGAGCTGGGCGGCCACTCGCTGCGCGCGATGCAGGTCGCGACCCGCATCCGCGCCGTGCTGGGCGTGGAGATCGGCGTGCGCCACCTGTTCCAGGCGCCGACCATCGAGGAGCTGGCGGAGCTGATTGCGGTGGAGGAATCCGCGCCGGGTGTCGTCGAGCGGACGGCGCGTGTCGTCCGGCTCGTCGGCAAGATGGCGGATGGACAGGTGGATGCGCTCCTGCTCGCGACGGGCGGCGGGGGCGACACCCCGGCCGCGCGGCGGCAGGCGCTCGTCTCCTTCCTTCTCCGCCAGCAGGAGGCGGCGCAGCCGGCGCCATCCGCGCCGCGCCCTGCGGATGCGGGGCAGGGAAGCATCCCCCGCCGCGCTGCCGCCGATGCGCCGGCGCCGCTCAGCTTCGGGCAGGAGCGGCTGCTGTTGATCGACCAGCTGCAGCCGGGGCTCACCGCGTACAACGTGTCCACCGGGCTGCGCATCCGCGGCGCGCTGGACGCGGACGCCCTCCGCCGCGCGCTGGCGGAGCTGGCGCGCCGCCATGAGACGCTGCGCACGCGCCTGACCGTAATCGACGGCGCGCCGGCGCAGGTGATCGATCCCGCGGGCGACGTCCATCTCCCCATCCACGACCTCTCCGGCGCCGCCGCGCAGGCGCGGGAGGATGCGCTGCGCCGCCACGCATCCGATCTCGCGGCGCGGTCGTTCGACCTCGCGGCCGACCTTCCGCTGCGCGCGTCACTGGTGCGC
>DATABT010000341.1:0-15901 GCA_036259455.1 Longimicrobium sp.
CACCCGTGCTGGTGATCCGGCCCACGGCTCGGTCCTCGACCCGCTTCCGTGCGGCGCATCGGAGGCGGGTCCCGGGACGTGCGGCCAGCCATGAGCGTGGGTGAGTAGATTTCTCAGTCGGCACAACAAGATCCTGCATGAGGCAAGTCTTCGTGGGCGCCTCCCTCGAAATGACAGCTCACGGCGCAGACTTCGTGCGTGCAACGAAATCCGCGATGAACCTCTTTCTTTCCCGTGGCGGGGATTTTCATGACGCTCCGAGTTCTCGCGGTACTGCTGGTGGCTTCCGCCGCGGCCTGCGCGCCGATGGTGACGCACGGCCCGCGCGTGCAGCCCGGCTTCACGGCGGCGGCCACGACGGGCGGCTCGCGCGCGCTGTGCGATACGGCGTGCGAGCTGGATCTGACGCCGCAGGTGGCCGTGGGCGTGTCCCGCGGCTGGCCGGCGACGGAGACGCGCCCGGGCTTCAGCGTGGGCGCGAACGTCTCGGTGTTCTCCAGCGACGTGGACGCGTACGTGCAGGCGCCCACCGGGTGGACGGGCGCGCTGCAGGCGGGCGCCGGCGGGCTGGTGGGGATCGGCCACGCGATGCCGTACGTGCAGCTGGGGCGCATGCGGCAGGACGGCTCCGGGTGGTATACCACGCAGGGGTTCGTCTGGATGTACCGGCGCGAAGCGCGGAACGACGGCCTGCTGATGGACCCCGGCGAGGTGGACCCGGAGCGCGTGGGGCCGGACTTCGTAGCGCCCGTCTACTGGGCGCCGACGCTCGCCTTCCCTGGCGGAGGGGAGACCGGCGTCACCCTGTACGTCTCCGGCGCGTTCGGCACGGCGGACGCGTGGCGCTACGACCAGAACGGCAACCTGCATTCCGCGGGGCGCGAGTCCATCCGCTCCGTGATGATGGGGGTGATGCTCGACTCCAGGATGGCGTCCCGCGCGCGCCGCACACCTGACGCGCGGCGGCATGCGCCGGCATCGTCCTCATCCACCCCCCCTTGATCCGTCCGCGCCGGGACGATCCTCGTGCAGCGCCAGCCGCGACCTTCCGCGGCTGGCGCTGGCGCGTGAGGGGCACGGCGCTGCATGATGATGCCGGGCGACGGTTGGGTACGCGCCCGGCGATTGAATCGAAACCGCGGCCGGCAATCACGAGGTTCGCCTGCGCGGACCGTGGCGGCCCGCCGCGGCGCGGGACCTGCTGGCCCCACGTTTCTTCCCGATCTTCCTGATCCCCACCGCGATCGCTTCCGTGGAACTCAACATCGAGCGGCTCTCCAAGACGTATCCCAACGGCGTGCACGCGCTGCGCGACGTCTCCCTCACCATCGCACCGGGGATGTTCGGGCTGCTGGGGCCCAACGGCGCGGGCAAGAGCACGCTGATGCGCATTCTCGCCACGCTGCAGGAGGCGGACAGCGGACGCGCGCGGCTGGGCGACATCGACGTGCTGAACGACAAGGAGTCGGTGCGCCGCACCCTCGGCTACCTGCCGCAGGAGTTCGGGCTCTACCCCCGCGCCACGGCTGAAGAGCTGCTGAACCACTTCGCGGTGCTCAAGGGCGTCGCGGACGCGCGCGAGCGTCGCGATGTCGTGCAGTCGCTGCTTCAGCAGACCAACCTGTGGGACGCGCGGCACCGGCGGCTGGGCGGGTTCAGCGGAGGGATGCGGCAGCGCTTCGGGATCGCGGTGGCGCTGATCGGCAACCCGCGGCTCATCATCGTCGACGAGCCCACGGCGGGGCTGGACCCGGCGGAGCGCGCGCGCTTTCTGAACCTGCTCAGCGAACTGGGCGAGAACGCGGTGGTCATCCTTTCCACGCACATCGTGGAGGACGTGAGCGACCTGTGCCAGCGGATGGCCATCATCCGCGAAGGCCGCATCCTGCTGGAGGCGGAGCCGCAGGCGGCGGTGCAGGCGGTGCGGGGACTGGTGTGGCGCCGCGAGGTGCCGCGCGCGGAGCTGAAGGCGTTCGAGGACGCGCATCCCGTCATCTCCACGACCCTCGTGGGCGGGCGCACGGTGGTGCACGTCTTCGGCGATGCGCCGCCCGATGCGTCGTTCGAGGCCGTGGAGCCGGACCTTAAGGACGTCTACTTCACGGTGATGAAGGGGATCTCCATCGGCGGGCGGAACGGCGGCGCGGCGGGGCGGGTGGCGAAGGAGGACGCGGTTCCGGTGGCGGCAGTAGAGGATGATGCGCTGACGATCGCCGCCGACGCGCTTGGGCCCCCGGCGGAGGCGGAGCCCCGGGCCGATCATCATCCCGCGCCGGCGGCGGAGGGTGCGCGGGCGGAGGACGAGCCGCCGTACCGCGGGCCGGAGGCGCAATGAGCGCGCTGTGGAGCATCGCGCGGTACGAGGTGCGCAGCGAGGTGCGGCGCATCAGCACCTGGGTGTACTTCGGGCTGCTGTTCGCGCTGGCGTTCATCATGATGTGCGCGCTGGCGGGGGTGTGGCCGGACTTTGACTTCGGATCGCGGGTGCAGCTGGCCAACTCGCCGTCCAACGTGGCCAACCTCATCGTCGTCCTCTCCATCTTCGCGGTGCCCATCACCAGCGCGCTGGCGGGGCGCACGGTGCACCGCGACTTCGAGACGCGCATCCACCCCCTCTTCTTCACCACGCCGGTCGGCAAGACGGCGTACCTGGGCGGGCGCTACCTGGGGACGGTCCTCGTCAACCTGCTGGTTTACGCGGCGCTGCCGCTGGGGATGATGGTGGCGGCGGCCATGCCCTTCGCGGACCCGGAGCGCATCGGCCGCTTTCGCATGGAGGCGTACGCCACGCCGTTCGCGGTGATCGTCATTCCCAACGTGCTGGTGACGGCGGCGCTGTTCCTGGTGCTGGCGGCGCTCACCCGGCGCGTGCTGGCGAACCAGGTGGGCGGGGTGGCGCTGCTGCTGGCGTGGACGGTGTCGCGGCTGTTCACCACCGCCATCGACGCGGACTGGTTCAGCCACCTCTCCGACCCCTTTGGCGCGGCGCCGCTGAACTGGGCCACGCGCTACTGGACGGTGGCGGAGCAGAACACGCTCGCCATGCCGCTGGCCGACGCGCTGCTGCTGAACCGCGCGCTCTGGCTGGCCATCGGCTTCGGCATCCTGGCGTACGGCATCAGCGAGTTCCGCTTTGCGCAGTTCGCGCGCGAAGACGCGGGGCGCCGCATGGACGCCGCGGGCGAGGTGGCGCCGTCGCTGGCCGCGCGCCTCACGCTGCCGCGGCCGCGCCTTTCCTTCGGCGCGCGCGCGCGGTCCGGGCAGCTGCGGTCGATGACGCGGGACGGCACGCGGCGCATTCTGCGCGGCGTGTGGTTCTGGATCCTGGCGGCGCTGTGCGTGGCCTTCATGCTCATCTTTGCCAGCGACCTGGGGAGCATCTACGGCACGGAGACGTTTCCCGTGACCTACCAGGTGCTGGAGATGCTGCAGGGCTCCTTCGGGCTTTTTCTGGTCATCATCATCACCATCTACGCCGGCGAGCTGGTGTGGGAGGAGCGCGAGACGGGCGCGGCGCAGATCCACGACGCGCTCCCCGTGCCCACGTGGATCCCCTTCGTGGCCAAGACGCTGGCGCTGTTCGCCATGTGCGCGGTGCTGCTGGCGGTGGCCATGCTCACGGGAATGCTGGTGCAGGCGGCCAAGGGCTACTTTCACTTCGAGCCCGGGCTGTACGTCACGGAGCTGTTCGGGATGATGCTGCCCAAGCTGGCGCTGCTGGTGGTGCTGGCGATGGCCATCCAGTCGCTGGTGAACCACAAGTACGTGGGGCACCTGCTGGCCATCCTGTTCTACGTCGGCGCGCCGCTGCTGCACGGCGCCCTGCTCCCCCACAACCTGTTCTTCTACGCGTCCACGCCGGAGACCTTCTACAGCGACATGAACGGCTACGGCCACACGGCCAGGCCGTGGGGGTGGTACATGCTGTTCTGGTCGGGCGCGGCGCTGGTGCTGGCGGTGCTGAGCAACCTGTTCTGGGTGCGGGGGATGGAGACGGGCGGCCGCTGGCGGGCGCGGCTGGCCCGCGCGCGCTTCCGCCGGCCGGCACTGGCCGCGTCGATCCTCGCGATCGCGCTGATCCTGGGAACGGGCGGCTTCATCCTCCACAACACCATGCGGCTGAACGAGTGGCGCTCCGACGACGAGGAGGAGCGCATCACCGTGGAGTACGAGAAGCAGTACAAGCGCTTCCAGACGCTGCCGCTGCCCCGCATTACCGCCGTCTCGCTGGACGTGGACATCTACCCGGAGCGGCGCGACCTGCGCATCCGCGGCGTGTACACGCTGGTGAACCGCACGCCGCGGCCCATCGACCAGATCCACGTCGATCTCCTCAACACGCTGCTCATCCGCCGGATGGAGCTGGGCGTGCCGGCGCGGCGGACGATCGCGGACCGGGAGAAGGGATACTACGCGTTCCGCCTGGCCCGCCCGCTGGCCCCGGGTGACTCGACGACCCTGCGCTTCGAGGTGATGCACGACGCGCGCGGCTTCGAGGACGAGCCGTCGTTCTTTCCCGTGGTGGAGAACGGAACCTTCTTCAACAGCATGTACCTGCCGGGGATCGGCTACAACCCGGAGGGCGAGCTGGACGACGAGCGCGCGCGCGACCGCCACGGCCTGCCGCCGCGCCCGCGCGTGCCGCCCATCGACGACCCGCGGGGCCGCGCGCGCAACTTCGGCTCGCGCGACGCGGACTGGATCCGCTTCGCGGCGACGGTTTCGACCTCCGCGGACCAGACGGCGATCGCGCCCGGGCGACTGGAGCGGCAGTGGCGGCAGGGCGGCCGGCGCTACTACCGGTACGTGATGGACGTGCCGATGCTGAACTTCTACTCCTTTCTGAGCGCCCGGTACGCGGTGAAGCGCGACCGGTGGAACGAGGTGGAGATCGAGGTCTTTCATCACCCGGAGCACACGTACAACGTGGACCGGATGATCAGGGCGGTAAAGGCGTCGCTGGACTACTACACGCAGTGGTTCGGGCCCTACCAGCACAGCCAGGTGCGCATCGTGGAGTTTCCGCGCTACGGCGAGTTCGCGCAGTCGTTCGCGGGAACCATTCCGTACAGCGAGGGGATCGGCTTCATCGCCGACGTGCGGGCGGACGACATCGACTATCCCTACTTCGTGACGGCCCACGAGGTCGCGCACCAGTGGTGGGGGCACCAGCTGGTCCCCGCGGACGTGCAGGGCGGGGCCATGCTCAGCGAGACGCTGGCGGAGTACGGCGCGCTGATGGTGATGGAGAAGGAGTACGGGCGCGGGCAGATCGGACGCTTTCTGCGCCACGAGCTGGACGCCTACCTGCAGGGACGCACCATGGAGCGCCGCGCGGAGATGCCGCTCTCGCTGGTGGAGTACCAGCAGTACATCCACTACAACAAGGGCGCGCTGGCGATGTACGCGCTGCGCGACTACGTGGGCGAGGAGCGGGTGAACGGCGCGCTGCGGGCCTTTCTGAACGAGGCGCGGGGGATGCGGGGGCGTTATCCGACGTCGGAAGACCTGCTGCGCCACCTGCGCGCGGCCACGCCGGATTCGCTGCGGGGCGTGATCAAGGACCTGTTCGAGACGGTGACGCTGTGGGACCTGCGCGCCGTACGCGCGGAGGGCACGGAGCTGGGCGACGGGCGCTACCAGGTGGACGTGACGGTCACCGGCCGCAAGGTGCGCGCGGGCCCGCTGGGCGACGAAACGTCCGTGGCGATGAACGACCTGGTGGAGATCGGGGTGTTCGGCGCGGACAAGGAGGAGCCCATCGCGCTGCGCAAGTTCCGCTACGACGGGCGGCAGCGGACGTTCCGGCTGATCGTGGACCAGTGGCCGCGCCGCGCGGGGATCGACCCGCTGCACAAGCTGATCGACCGCGAGCTGGACGACAACGTGACGGGCATCACCCGCCGCCCCGGCACCGCGCGGCCGCGTCCCGCGGACACCGCGCGCGACGGCGCCCGGCGGGCGGCCGCGCGCGAGGTGGCGAGGTAGTTCGCAGGCTTGTGGAACGGATCCGGCCCTCACACGGAGTCAACGGAGGGCACGGAGTTATCTCGCGGCGGGTCCGCGGGCTCTCGCGCGTGGGCGTGGGAAGGGAGGAGGATGGAAAAGGAGAGTCTGAGGCCGGTGGAGGGCGCCGTCCGCGGCATCCGGCGGCGGCTGGACCTGCGCGGGGAGCTGATGCTGGCGGCGCTCCCTACGGTCACGGTGCTGCTGGTGATGTTCATGGTGGAGGTGCTCAGCGAGCAGCGGCTGCTCTTTGCGTCGCTGGCCTCCAGCGCGTTCCTCATCTACCTGGACCCGCAGCACGGCACCAACAGCGTGCGCACGCTGGTCACCTCGCAGGTCTCGGCCGCGGTCGTCGGGCTCGCGACCTTTCTGCTGATGGGCCCCGGCTACCCCGCCGCCGCGGTCGCCATGGTGCTCACCATCATCCTCATGATCGTCGGCGACGCGGTGCACCCGCCCGCCGTCTCCACCGCCCTCAGCTTCGCCCTGCGCGCGGGGGACGAGAGCAACGTGGTGCTCTTCGGGCTGGCGGTCGCCATCACCGCCGCGCTGGTGCTGATGCAGCGCGCCGCGCTCTGGATGCTCGCGCGCTACACGGCGAGGGCGGGGTGATGCGCTCGTTTGGTGCGGGTGCGGTACGCAAAGGAGCGGTCGATGGGTGATCGGGAGGGTTCGCGCGCCGTTCGCGCAGGCGGGACGTTCGCTCCCGTCCAGCTACTGCCTGCGGTTTTCCCCTGAACCGGATCGCGGACGCGTGGCGGGAAACAGGTCCGCGAGTTGGCGGGTCGCGGCTTGGAAGGTACGCGGGGCAGGATGTACACTGGGCGCCATGTTGAAGGCTGCGCGATGAACCCTGAACCCGCGCCCTGAAGATGACGGTTCCTGAACTGATCCAGGCGGTGGAGACGAACGGCTGGCTGCGCGTGCGGCTGCGCGGCCCGCACCGCCAGTACACGCACCCCGGCAGGCCCGGCGTGCTCACCCTGCGGCGGCACCTGACGGACGAGGTGGCGCCCGGCGCCGTGCACAGCGTGCTTGCACAGGCGGGGGTGGCGCCGTGATCCGCTACCTGGTGCTGTACCAGCCCACGGAGAGCGGCTACACGGCGTGGGTGCCCGACCTGCCCGGATGCATGACCACCGGCGCCACCCGCCCCGAGGCGGAAACCCACATCCGCGAGGCCGTGGACTTTCACGTCGCCGGCCTGCTGCACGAGGGCCAGCCCCTCCCCCAGCCGCGCACCGAGCACGGTCACGTCGTCGTCGGGCAATGATGGCGCGCGTATCACCCCGCACGACGTCATCATCGCTCCGCGCACCTGTCGGATGAAAAGCCATTCGTGCCGCGGCTGTCATTTCGAAGGAGGCGCCCGCATGATCGTTGCCAGTGCAGGAACGCCGTGGCGCCGACTGATAATGAGAAATCTGCTCACCCGGGCAGGTGCCGCGGCCGCTCGACGTGTTCTCCGAAATCGCCTGGGCGCCGACCAAAGGGTCTTGCCGCCAGAGCCGCGGAGCCGGCTCCGAGCCTGAGAGGCCCGCCTCACGGCGCCGGAGAGAAAAGGTCCTTCGGTTACGCGCAACTGATTCACCGGATTCAGGTTCTGCGCGGCGCTCCCCTGAATGGAACGACACTCGGGGTGAGCGCGGAGCGAAGAAACTGGTCACCAGCACGGGTGAGTAGATTTCTCAGTCGGCGCCAGACAATCCTGCACTGGCAACGATCACGCGGGCGCCTCCATCGAAATGACAGTTCTCCGCGTGGGCGACCTTCATCCCGCAGTGCCGGATGAGTGATGCCAGGAACTCCGGGTGAGCACGGAGCGAGAAACGGGTCACCAGAACGGGTGAGTAGATTTCTCAGTCGGCGCCAGACAATCCTGCACTGGCCACGATCGCGCGGGCGCCTCGAAATGACAGTTCTCCGCGTGGGCGATTTTCCCCGTGGGTGCGGACAGCGCGGGATGACTCAGGATGGCGCCGTTGGGCGAGTGCCGAGGACGCGCTGGATGAAGCTCGTCATCGCCTGCAACGTGGCGTCGCGGTGCTCGGCGTGGGGCGCGTGGCCGCAGCGGGGGACGAGCAGCGCCTCCACGGGGCCGCGGGAGCCGCGCTGGATGGAGTCCACGTGGGCCCAGCTGCCGTACTCGTCATCCGCCCCCTGGATTACCAGCGTGGGGACGGTGATGCCGGGGAGCGCGTCCTCGATGTTCCACGCGCGGAAATCGGGGTGCAGCCACACGCCGTTCCATCCCCAGAACGCCGTGTCCACGTTCTCTCCGTGGTGGCGGGCCAGGCGCTCGCGCAGGGTGGTGGTGCGGTAGACGTCCGCGATCTTCGCGATGCTCTCCAGCCCGCACGGCTCCGCGAAGGTGTGCGGCGCCTCCAGCACCAGCGCGCGCAACCCGGGAATCGGCGGCGCCGTGCCCGCGGCGATGAGCGCGATGGACGCGCCGTCGCTGTGGCCCAGCAGGATGCACTCGCGGACGCCGGCCGCCGCCAGCACGCCGCGCAGCACCTCCGCCTCGTCGTGCATGAAGCGCACGGGGCGGGGGAGGGGGACGGAATCCGAGCGGCCGTAGCCCGCGCGCGAGTAGACCAGCGCACCGCACCCGGTCGCCGCCGCCAGCGCGTCGGGAACGTCGCGCCAGGTGCTGAGGCAGCCCAGCCCCTCGTGCAGAAAGACGATCGTCGGCCCCTGGTCCGGCGCGGGGCCAATCCACCGGTACTCCAGCCGCGTGCCGCCGACGTGCAGAAAGTCCGTCACGCCAGGCGATCCCCTCCGCGCGGGCGGCGGTTCCGGAACTGGACGCCGACGGCCGTGGGCGCGACGTCCTGGTCCGGGAGCGAGAGCGAGGCGCGGGCGCGCTCCACCACGGCGGCGCCGTGGGGCAGGCGGAGGCCGAACGCGAGCTCGGCCTTGCGGCAGAGCCGCTCCTCCCATGCGATCAGGTCGCGGGGCGGCGTGCGGCCGCCGCGGCGCAGGCGCGCGTGCACGCCCTCGTGCACGATGGACGAGGCCACCTGCTCCGCCGGAAAGGTGGCGACGAAGTAGGTGTCCAGGCTGCACTGGCGCCGGTGGTCGAACAGCGCGCGCACGCCTTCCTGCCGGTACATGAAGATGCGCGAGAAGTCGCGCTGCATCGCCCGGAGCCGCCACGGCGTGTGGTCGGCGACGAGCTGCAGCGCGGCCTCGATCTTCTGGAACAGCTGCTCGCTGGTGGCGAACCGGCCGTCGTTGATCATCCAGACGTCGATGCCGTGGATGTGGCGCCGTTCGGACGCGGCGCGCAGCATGGCTTCCTGCACCCAGCCCCGCGGGTCGTTGAGGATGTTGGCCATCATCCGCTCTCCTGGTAAGGTTCCAGACCCAGCCGCTCCATCAGCTCCAGCGCGTTGGCCATGGCGGCGCCGGCGGCGGTGTTGTCGAAAATGCACCACGCTTCGCGCTCCGCGTCCACGTCCTGGCGGATGCGGGCGGCGAGCGCGTCCAGGTACGCCGCACCATACGCCGAGTAGTAGACGCGCGGCGACCCGTGGAGCCGGTAGTACGCCAGGCCGCGCCATCCGCCCGGCTCCGCCGCCTCCGGCACGCGCGCCGGGTCCGCCGCCACGCGCGCGACCTTCCACCGCTGGAGCAGGGCGTCCGCGTCCGCGGTGAACCAGCCGGGATGCCGCGGCTCGCAGACGGCGGCGACGTCCGTCCGCGCCCGCAGCGCGGCGAAGAAGCGGTCCGCCGTCTCCGCGCCGAACGCCAGGCTCGGCGGAAGCTGTACGAGCAGGCAGGCCAGCGCGTTTCCCAGCCCCGCGGCCTCGGCCAGAAAGGCGTCCACCGCGTCGTCCGCATCCAGCAGCCGCAGCTGATGCGTAATGGTCTTCGGCACCTTGGCGCAGAAGCGGAAGCCCTGCGGCACGCTGGCGGCCCATCGCGCGTAGGTGGAGGGCCGGTGCGGGCGGTGGAAGGAGGAGTTGATCTCCACCGCCGGAAAGTGCACGGAGTAGCGCTCCAGGTGCGATCCGCCGGCCGGAAAGCGGTGCTGCACCTCGCGCGGAAGCGTCCACCCCGCGCATCCCACCCGCCAGCGCGTCACGGGCGCTTGCCTTTCCGCCATGCGGGACCGCATATACACGCCATCACGCAATTCCCTTGCGGGTCCACATTCCCGAATCGCAGACGAGGCCCCCGATGAAGCGCATCCTGATCGCCCTGCTCACGCTCTGTGCCGTGCCCGCCGCCGCGCAGGCGCCCGACGCCCCGCCAAACACCGCCCTGGGCTCCGTCCGGCCGCTGTACGCGCAGGTCCGCGCGTACGTGCTGGCCGCCGCCGAGCAGATGCCCGAGGCGGACTACGCGTTCAAGCCCACGCCCGAGGTGCGCAGCTTCGGGCAGTTGGTGGGCCACATCGCCAACGCGGAGAACATGATCTGCGCCATGGCGATGGGCGAGCAGAGCCCGAGCCAGCAGAACTGGGAGCAGGTGACGGAGAAGGCGGCGCTGGTGCAGGCGCTGCGCGCGTCCGGCGAGGTGTGCGAGCGCGCGTACGCCCAGAGCGACGAGGCGGCGCTGCAGTCCGGCAGCCTCTTCGGCCGGCCGATGACGCACCTGGGAATGCTGGTGCTGAACGTGTCGCACGACTTCGAGCACTACGGCAACATGGTCACCTACATGCGCCTGAAGGGCATGGTGCCGCCGTCCAGCCAGGGCAACTGA
Organism: Longimicrobium sp.; assembly: GCA_036259455.1. GTDB lineage: Bacteria > Gemmatimonadota > Gemmatimonadetes > Longimicrobiales > Longimicrobiaceae > Longimicrobium. The sequence continues at coordinate 10,717 of DATABT010000341.1, forward strand.
TCACTGGACGTCCCGTTTTTTTCCTCCGCGTCCTCCGCGTGACATTCACTTCATCCTCGGTGCACACGGAATTGTGATATGAGGTGAGACTCGGGATGAGGTAAGTTGTTTTTCCGGATCAGGTCTCATTCACACGGTCAGCAGGGTCAACAGAGTCAGTCCGTGCACGGGCAAACTCTGTTGACTCTGTTGACCCTGTGTGAGACCCAATCCTTTTCTCTACGCCGCGCGCCCCTCGCCCGCGTGGCCGTTGATGAAGCGGTCGATCTCCTCGCCGCGGCGCTCGGCGTCGGATTCACCCAGGGCCATCAGCCGCTTGGCGTAGTCGTCCTGGAACATGATCATGCTCAGCACGTCGGGCGACCGGGTTTCGCGCGTGCCCAGGCCGCGCGTGAGCAGGCGGAACGCGCGCGGCAGGCGCGGCTCGTACTCCGCGGCGATGCGCGCCAGGTCCTTGCTGGGGCGCATCACCAGCACCTCCACGATGCGCATTCCCTCGCGCCGTTCGGGCGGGACGCGCTCCAGCACGGTGTTCATCCGCTCCATGCGCGCCACGTCCTGGTCCACCAGCTCCAGGAAGACGGCGTCCAGCAGCAGGCCGATCACCTGCGCCGGCGGCGGGTATCCCGCGATCTCCGGCCGCGACGCCTCGCCGCGCGTGCGGTCGTAGCGCGTGGAGACCGTGAGGATCTTGCTGGCGCCCAGGTGCAGCGCGGGGGAGAGGGGCGCGGTAAGGCGAATGCCGCCATCGCCGTACCAGTGCGGCCCGATCTGCACCGCGGGAAAGAAGAGCGGCAGCGCGGCGGACGCCATCACGTGGTCCACGGTGATGCGGCACGGGCGGCTGATGCGCCCCGGCCGCTCCCACGTTTCGATCTCGCGCCCCTGCACCCAGACCACGGACTGCCCGGTGGTGTAGTCCGTGGTGCTGATGGCCACCGCGCGCAGGTTGCCGCGCTGCAGGTTGTAGTCGATCCCCGTAAGCTCGCCGTGTACGGGCGCCAGCGCCTCTTCCAGGAACTGCCGCAGCGGCGCCGTGTCTACCAGCGCCCGCGTGCGCGCGTCCGTCATCCCGCCCGACGTCAGCCGCAGTCCCCACCGCCCGATGTTGCCCACCAGCGACGCCATGTCCACCCGGAAGATCCTTTCCGGGATGAGCTCCGCCCACAGGCTGGCCAGCTCGTCCACCGCCTGCCTGAAGGTTCCGTGGTGCTGCGCCAGCAGGGCGATGTTGATGGCGCCCGCGGAGACGCCGGTCTGGATGGGGATGCGCAGGTGCGGATACGTCCGGGCCAGGTAGCGCAGCAGCCCCACCTGGTACGCCCCGCGCGCGCCGCCGCCGGTGAGCACCAGCGCCAGCTCGCCGCGGTCCGTCACGGTGCCCGTGGCGGGGGCGAACTCGCGCCCCGCCTGCGACGGCTTGAGCCCTTCGGAACCGGCGGAATCCGGCATCTGCCCGTCCATTCAGCGGCGGAAGACGATCCGTCCGCCCACGACGGTCATGGCCGGCGCGGCCTGCAGGATCTCCACCTCGGGAATGGCCAGCAGGTCGCGGTCCCACACGACGAGGTCCGCCAGCATCCCCGGCCGCAGCGTCCCCTTGCGCTCCTCCTCCCACTCCCCGTACGCCGCGGCGGCGGTGTAGAGGCGGATGGCCTCCTCGCGCGTAAGCCGCTGCTCGGGGATCCAGCCCCCCGGCGGCACCCCCGGCTCCTCGCGGCTCTGGCGGGTGACGGCGGAGTAGATGCCCTCCACCGGCGGCATGGGCTCCACGGGAAAGTCGGTGCCGAAGACGACCACGGCGCCGGCGTCCAGCAGCGACCGCCACACGTACGCGCCCTCCACCGCGCGCGCGTGGCCGATGCGCGTCTCCGCCCAGCGCATGTCGCTCGTCGCGTGCGTGGGCTGCATGGAGGCGATCACGCCCAGCTGGCGAAAGCGGGGGATGTCGCGCTCGTCCAGCACCTGCGCGTGCTCGATGCGGTGGCGCCGCGCGCGCGGGCCGTTGGCGCGCGCCGCGCGCTCGAAGGCGTCCAGCGCCTGGCGGTTGGCCGCGTCGCCGATGGCGTGCAGGATGACCTGCAGCCCCGCCGCGTCCGCCGCGGTCACCAGCGAGTCCAGCTGCGCCTGCGTGTACTGCGGCAGCCCGTGCGTGTGCTGGTCGCTGAACGGCTCCAGCATGAACGCCGTGCGCGAGCCCAGCGTGCCGTCCGTGTACCCCTTGAGCATGCCGAAGCGCAGCCACTCGTCGCCGAAGCCGGCGGTGACGCCCAGCGCGTTGAGGCCCTGGATGGTGCGCATCTCCAGCGGGTGCCAGCCGTACACGCGCACGGTGAGCGAGTCGGCGTCGCGCAGCTCCTTGTAGACCTGCAGGTCCATTCCGCTGACGTCGCTCTGCACGCTGGTGACGCCCGTGCGCGCGGCCAGCTCCAGCGCGGCCAGGATGCCGCGGCGCGTCTGCGCGCGGGTGGGCGGCGGCACGTGCCGCGCGACGAGCCCTTCCGCGGACTCCTTGAGGATGCCCGTCGCCTCGCCGCGCGCGTCGCGGACGATCTCGCCGCCGGACGGGTCGGGCGTGTTGCGGTCAATGCCGGCCAGGCGCAGCGCCGCGGTGTTGGCCCACGAGGTGTGGCCGTCCACGCGGGAAAGAAGGACGGGATGGTTGGGCGCGGCGCGGTCGAGAATCTCCTTGGTGGGCCAGCCGCCGGGGCCCAGCTCCGACTGCGGAAGGCGGGTGTGGTCCCAGCCACGGCCCAGGATCCACTCGCCGGGCTGCGCCTGCGCGGCCGCCGCGGCCACGCGCCGCTCGATCTCCGCCAGCGAGGCGGTGCCCAGCAGCTGCACGTCCAGCAGCCCGCGCCCGCCGGCGCCGAAGTGGATGTGCGCGTCGTTGAACCCCGGCGTCACCAGCCGCCCGTTCAGGTCGACGACCTGCGTGCGCGGTCCGGCAAGGCGCCGCACCTCCGCGTCCGTGCCCACGGCCAGCACGCGTCCGTCGCGCACCGCCAGCGCCTGCACGAGGGTGTTGGCGCTGTCCGCCAGGAACACGCGCCCGCCGACGAACACCATGTCCGCCGCGCTCGCCTCCTCCACCGGCGCTTCGGATGGCTGCGGCCAGTTCCCCCGCGGCACCGGCAGGCCCGCGGGATTGGGATGGTTGATGGGCGGCGCCTGGTTCGACGGATAGCAGGCGGACAATGCGCAGAGCGCGAGCAGAGCGGAGCGGACTCTCATGCCGGGTCGCGGAGCGGTTGACGATGTCGTGCGGGGAGTCGCTTCATCATACGCGCGCGGACGCGTCGTGACAAACGGAGCGGGCGGGGAGCCGGATCGTCGGGCTTTGTGTCGAGCGGGTGAAACCGCGAATGGAACGTCACGAAGTCCGGCCTTCGCGGACTGCTGGCGTACTTGCGGTGGCGGTATACGACAGCGGGTTGTGCACGGAGTGGACAATCTACCATCCTTGGCTACCTCGTTTACTTCCTGTTCGGGGACGCGACAGCGGCCTCGGACAGAGCTTGTGGCATTCATAGCCGCGGGTTTCAGCCCGCGGTCGTTGGCGGACGAGAGAAAGCCGCCCCACACGCGGTGAGGCGGCCCTTCCGTCTCCAATCCCCCACCCCTCACCCGGCCGATGGCGCACGGTACTGGGGGTCGTTGTACATCTTGAACTGGCGGTAGACCTTGGGGACCACGCGGCCGCTGGCGATGTCGGCCAGCAGGGTGGTGAGCTCCTCGGCCAGGTCGTCGCGCTGGGTACGCAGGACGGAGGCACGGTCCAGGCACCGCTCGCGGAACTCCGGCGCGGCATCGGCACGGTCGGCCTGCTCCTGCATGTGGTAGATCTTGAGCTCCACGATGCTGAGCTTGTCTGCCAGCGACCCCACCGTCTCAGCCACCGGCCCCTCCGCCGCGCGCCTCGCGCACCGTCTGCATCACCGCCTCGTCGATGCGCTCGATGAGGTCGTTGCGCCGCTGGTTCAGCCTGTCCACCGCGCGCTTGGCGGCGGCCACCTGATGGTCGTCGTCGGAGCGCGCCTTGTCCTCTTCATGCCACAGCTCCACGTTGGTCTGGGCAAGGCGCGCGATCAGGGTCCCGATGCTTTCGTTCATCCCGCTGCTCGATCCGTAAGTCCGTGTGAACGCGCGCGAATGTACGCGCCGCGCCCGCCCGCCGCCATCCCGCCGCGTTTGCCGCGCCCGCCATCCGGCGGCTATCTTCGCGCGCTTCACGCCCGCCCGCCGGGCACGCGCGCCACCGCCGCACCGCCACCGCGTTGCCGTCCGTTCCGCTGCCGAAGTCGGCGAACATCCTCATCGTGATGATGAGCGCCGTGGGCGACGCCGTCCACGTGCTCCCCGTGGTCACCGCGCTCAAGCGGCACGATCCGTCGATCCGCATCACCTGGGTGCTGCAGGGCGGGCCGGCGTCGCTGGTGCGCGGGCACCCGGACGTGGACGAGATCGTCCTCTTCGACCGCAAGGGCGGCTGGCGCGCGTTCGCTGAGCTGCGCAAGACGCTGCGCGGGCGGCACTTCGACCTCGTCCTGGACCTGCAGGTCTACTTCAAGGCCAGCATCGTCACCGCGCTGGCGGAGGCGCCGGTCAAGCTGGGCTTCGACCGCGGCCGCGCGCGCGACTGGAACTGGCTGGTGACGAACCGGAAGATCCCGCGCCGCGCGCCGCAGCACGTGCAGGACCAGTACTTCGAGTTCCTGGACGCGCTCGGCGTTCCGCACCAGCCGGTGGAGTGGAAGCTGGGGCCCTGGCCGCACGAGGTGGATGCGCAGCGCGCCTTCTTCGCCGCCATCCACCGCCCGGCGGCGTGCCTGGTCATCGGCAGCACGCACCCGGAAAAGGAGTGGGTGCCGGAGCGCTGGGCGGCGGTATCCGATGCGCTGTGGGAGCGTTACGGGGTGCAGCCGGTGATCGTCGGCGGGCGGTCGGAGCGGGAACTGGAGACGGAGCGCGAGATCATGGCGCGCGCGCGGCATCCCATCGTCTCCACGCTGGGCGTGCCGTTCCGGGAGCTGGTCGGCATCCTGGCGGGCTCGGCGCTCACGATTTCACTGGATACGGGGCCGATGCACATCTCCGTCGCGCTGGGCACGCCGACCATCGCGCTGATGGGCTACATCAACCCCAAGCGCACCGGCCCGTACCGCCGCTTCCACGACCTGCTGAT
>DATABT010000342.1:0-3172 GCA_036259455.1 Longimicrobium sp.
GGCGCGGATCAGCCGCGCCTCCGCTCGTCAGGGTCTCCTCGTTAGCCGGCCTCCTGCTCGCAATCGCCGCGGTAGCCGACCTCCGGCTCATCGGTCGCGTACAGTCCCTTGAAGTCGGCGTCCCGCAGGTGAAACGCCGGCTCCAGCGCAAAGTCGGGGGTGGCGGCGCCCAGGATGAAGATCTGCGGTTCCTGGCGCGGCGAGTCCTGCGCCACCAGCGCGCTTACCTCCGCGTGCAGCTCGCAGTAGGACTTGCGGAACGCGCCGTCGTTCCACGTCTGGAGCAGCGCACGGGTGAACAGCCCGTCGATCGCCGGCCGCGTCTCCGACGAGGCGGTGAGCATGAGCACGGTCGCGTGGATGGCGTTCGCGTCGCGCGCGGCCTCGGTGATGCACGAGACCGCCGGTGCCGCGCCGTTGCCGGTTCCCTGCGCCGGGGCGGGGGACGACGAGTCGCCGCCGTCATGCAGGCGGGCGGATCCATCCCACGAGTCGCCGCCGTTGCGCGAACGGCGGCCATCGTCCTCCGCATCCCCGCGCCAGCCGCGCGCGCCCGGCACCTCCTCCTCCCCCCCGCGCGGACGGCGCCCCCCGTCATCAGCCTGGAACGAGACCTCGTCCTCGTCCCCGTTGCGGTTCATCCCCCCGCTGAAGCAGCTGTCCGAAATCACCACGATGCGCACGCCCGGCTCGAACAGGCGCCAGTAGCCGGCCAGCTTGTCGTCCACCAGCTGCCCGTCGAACAGGCACCACGACTCGTCGTTGGGCTCGGCGTCCCGGGCGTCGTTCAGCTGGCCCCCATGCCCGGAAAAGGTGACCAGCAGGTTGTCACCCGTTTCCAGCATTCCCGCCGCGCCCGTCAGCGCGTTGTGGACGGCAAAGCGGGTGGCGGCGCGGCCCCGCAGCACCTGCAGGGACTCGTACCCCGCCTGGCTGGCCAGCGCGGCCATGCGCCAGGCGGCCTCTTCGCTCGTCATCAGCACGGGCTGGGTGCAGGCGCGCCCGCCCGGCTGGTTGACCCCGATGTGGATGGATACGGCACGGCGCATGATCTCCTCCGGATGGATGGATGGCGTTGGGGACGCACGGGGCGCGGGGCGCATCAGCTCCCGCCGCCCACGCCCGCGACCAGGCAGGTGTACGCGCTCAGCCCCATCTCCGGCGGCAGCGTGTCGCACGCGCCCTCCAGCGGCGGGCAGCCGATCAGCGGGCCGTGGTAGCGGGGGAGCACCGTGGGCACCTCGCCGCCGAACACGGCGTAGTAGGCCGTGAAGTGCGGCGCGTGGTCGCCGGCGTTCAGCACGGGCTGGTGCTCCACGGGCAGCGGGTCCGGCGGCATGTTCTCGCTGGTTTCGTGGAACACTTCCAGGCTCAGCCGCCCGCTGGTGGGATGCAGCACCCCCAGCGTGCGCGCCACCCCGCCGCCGCGCAGCGACGTGGCCCTCACCGTCAGGCTGTCGCCCTCGATGCCGGGAATCTCCCATTCCACGCGGTTGGCGATGGGCCGGTACTCGCCCGGGCGCCACTCCCAGCACACGCCCTGGGCCACCCGCGTGATGCCCCCCGCGGCCAGCGTGATGCGCGAAACCAGCTTTTCGCCGATGTCGCCGTCCAGCACGTCGGGGTCCACGGCCCGGCCGGTGATCTCGCGCAGGTCCGGGATCTGGCTGCACAGCCGCAGGGCGGCCGTGTTCCCGGCGCCGAAGGTGACGGCGTGGCCGGACAGCCGGGCCAGCGCCGTTACCCCCGTCATGGAGCCGCCCGGCACCAGCGAGCCCGTGTCGTAGCCCAGCGCCGCCACGTGCCGGTCACGGCCGCAGCCGTGGTGTCCGAACATTCCGGGAAGCAGCACGTGCATGCGGCCGGTGGTGCTCCCGTCCCCGGCCTCGGGGACGAACAGGCACAGTCCCGAGAAGGTGATGCGGAGGGTGAAGGCCATGTTGGGCTCCCATGGTTGTGTGGCGGTGAATGGTCCTGGCGGCCCGTCTGTGCGAACGGCGCGCGCAGGTGTGGCGCGGAGCATCTGTCGGGCGGCCCTTCGCGTTTTCCCTCCGCCGTTTCGCCCCGCGGCGCGTGCTCCGCGGAGCGGCCGTGTTGATGCGCGCGCGCGGAGCCGATAGTTTGACGGGACGGCTCTGCTTACGCCCGTCGCGACCCCTGGATGCATGGTACCGGATGCCTGACCGGTTGAACTCCGAGAAGCTTTTCCTGGAGCACCTCGGCTGGATTGACCGCGTGGCCGCCATGGCCTGCAGCAAGCACGGCATGTGGGGCGCCGAGGCCGAAGACTTCGTCGGCTGGATCCACATCAGGCTCATGGAGGACGAGTACGCCGCCATCCGCCGGTTCCGTGGCGACGCGACGCTCAAGACCTTCCTGGCCACCGTGGTGATGCGCCAGTTCCAGGAGTACCAGCGCCAGCACGGCGGGCGGTTCCGCCGCTCGGCCGCGGCGCAGCGCATGGGCCCGCTGGCAGTGGACCTGGAGGCGCTGGTGTACCGCGAGGGGTACACGCTGGAGCAGGCGGGCCAGAAGCTGCGCACCTCCGGGCGCACCACGCTTTCCGACGCGGAGCTGGCGCGCCTGCTGGAGCGGCTGCCCCGCCGCGGGCCCATGCGCCCCGTACGCGTGTCCGAGGTGGCGCTCGACAACGCCGAAAGCACCCTGGGCGCGGACGCCCGCGTCACCGCCGCCGAGGCCGGCGCCCAGCGCGAACGGGTGCTGGACGCCCTGCGCCGCGCCATGGACCGGCTGGAGCCGGAGGACCGAATGATCGTGCGGATGCACTTCATGGACGGGCTCACCCTGGCGTCCGTGGCACGGGCGCTGAGCCTGGAGCAGAAGCCGCTGTACCGCCGCGTGGAAAGGCTGCGGGCGCGGCTGCTGGGCCTGCTGGCGGAAGAGGGGGTGCATCGCGATGACGTGCACGATCTGCTCGCATCACGGGAGGACCCGTGACGCGCGGATCGCGACTTTTTGCGCCCGCGTCCGACCAATGCGGAAACGGTGCGTCCACGGGAGGGTGCCGATGAAGGAACCCATAAACGACGACGAGCGCCTGTCCGCGCTTTTCGAGGGTCGGGTCGTGGGCCGCGAGCGCGACGAGCTGCTGGCGCACCTGGCCGCGTCCGATGAGGACTACGAGGTGTTCGCCGACACGGCGGAGGTGCTG
>DATABT010000343.1:0-2101 GCA_036259455.1 Longimicrobium sp.
CGGTCGTCGTCGAACGGCTTGAGCAGGTAGTCCACCGCGGCCACGTCGAACGCGCGCAGGGCAAAGCGGTCGTACGCCGTCACGAACACCACCAGCGGCATCCGCTCCGCGCCGATCTCGCGCAGCACCTCGAAGCCGTCCATCTCCGGCATCTGCACGTCCAGCAGCACCAGGTCCGGGCGCAGGGCGCCGATGGCCCGCACCGCCTCGCGCCCGTCGGCGCACTGCGCCACCACCTCCAGCTCCGGATCGCGGGCCAGCAGGTCGCGCATTCCCGTGCGGGCCAGCGGCTCGTCGTCCACCACCACCACGCGCAGCGGAGGGTGCGTCACCGCGGCGCCTCCGCCGGCGCCGCGCCGCGCACGAAGGGGAGGCGAATGGTCACCCGGGCGCCGCCCTCCTCCGCGTTCGCCAGCTCCAGCCCCTGCGCGTCGCCGTACAGCCCCGCCAGCCGCGCGCGGGTGTTGCGCAGCCCCACGCCCTCGCGCCCCGCCGGTCGCACGCCGGGCCCGTCGTCGCGTACGGAAAGGAGGAGCGAGCCGTTCTCCCGCCGCGCGCCGATCTCCACCAGCGACGCCGTGCTGCTGCGGGCAATGCCGTGGCGGATGGCGTTCTCCACGATGGGCTGCAGGATGAGGTTGGGCACGCGCGCGTCCATCGTCTCCGGCGCCACCTGCATCCGCACCCTCAGCCGACCGGCGCGGATCTGCTCGATCTCCAGGTAGCGCTCCAGGAACTGCAGCTCGTCGCGCAGGGGCACCTCGTGCGGGCGCTCCTCCTCCAGCACGGTGCGCAGCAGGTCGCCCAGCCCGGCCAGCATCTTCACCGCCTCGTCGTTGCGCCCGCCGCGCACCAGCATGGCGATGCTGTTCATGGCGTTGAACAGAAAGTGCGGATTGAGCTGCATTCGCAGCGCCTGCAGCTGCGCCCGGGCCAGCTGCCCCTGCAGCTGCGCCGCCGCCAGCTCGCGTTCGCGAAAGCGGGCGTAGTACTCGGCGCAGTACACGGCGACCAGGAGGATGGCGTACAGCCCCAGGTTGCCGGCCAGCGCGCTGGTGACGAACTCCGCCCGGCTTTCCGGATACGGCTCGCCCATGGCGAACAGGTACTGCGGCATCATCCGCTGCAGTCCCAGCTCCAGCGCGCGGTGCACCAGGCAGAACACCACGGCGGCGCTCACCTGCACCGCGGCGCCGGGAAGCCAGCGCATGCGGTCCACGGGATAGCGGCGCGCGAACCACTGCATCAGCGGCACGGCCAGCGCCCACAGGTACCAGAACGGCGCCCGCATCGCCAGCCCGTGCTCGAACGGCGCCGCGTGCCCGTCCGTCATCCCCATGGTAAAGACGTGCTGCCGCGCGCCCGCCAGCGCGAACAGCGTCGCCAGCAGGACCAGGAGCCAGGGTGGAATCCGCACGTGGTACGGGGAGGCGGGATCGCGTCGCATCACTGCGGGATGGTTGATGGAGATCGATGGAGGATGAGATGCGCCGGGACGACCAGCGCCTTGGTTTCCTGGGTCATTCGGCGCCAGGCGCACCCTGAACAACGACTGTCGCGCGCCGCGCCTGTCATTTCGAAGGAGGTGCCCGCGTGACCGTTGCCTGTGCAGGACCCTGTGGCGCCGACTGAGAAATCTACTCACCCGTGCTGGTGACCCGTTTTCTCGCTCCGGCCCTTGCCCAGCGTTTCTTTCCGTTCAGGTTCAGAGGGTGTTGAAAATCTCTGCCCGGCACGATGTCACCCTGAGTCATTCGGCGCTGCGCGCACCCTGTGGGATGAAAGTCGCTCGCGCCGCGGCTGTCATTTCGAAGGAGGCGCCGCGTGATCGCTGCCGGTGCGGGAACCTGCGGCGCCGACTGAGAAATCTACTCGCCCGGGCAGGTGCCACGCCCCGTTCGACGACCTCGCCTGGATCCCTTTTCCATTCAGTAATTCGGCGCTGCGCGCACCGTGTACGATGAAAGGCAGTTCTCCCCCTCTCCGCGAGGAACGGGCGGGGAGGGGGCCGTGGGGAGAGGCCCTCCGCCGCGCAAGTCCTTTTCGGTGCACGATCTACGACGGCGACCGAAGGACCTTGCCGGCAGAGCGACTGGCCCGC
>DATABT010000344.1:0-20557 GCA_036259455.1 Longimicrobium sp.
AATCCTGCACGGGCTGAGTTCGGTGCAGGCGCCTCCTTCGAAATGACAGTTCGGCGTCGGGTCTGTTTACCTGCAACAAAATCGACGAAGAACCGAAACGCATCACGCGCTCACGCGGAGGAAAGAAGAAGAGGACGCGGATGAAGGTGATCGCCGCGTCTTCTTCACGCCTCGGCGTCCTCCAGTGGTATCAACTGCCTTGACTCTAAATTTAGATGAGCTTAAAGTGTTCTCGCGAGTGAGTTGAAGAGGAATTGTGCATTGGTGAGGAGGGGAGATGAGGAGCAGGGTTCTTGTCTGGCTCACGGCCGCGCTCATGGCGGCCGTCGCTGCACCGGATCGATCGATCGCGCAGGCGGCGCCGTCGCTGGCCGGGACGGTTGTGGACGCAGAAGGACGGCCGCTGCCGCGCGCCACCATCACCATCCCCCGCATATCCCGCAGCGCGCGGGCGGACGACGCGGGGCGCTTCGCGTTCACCGGCATTCCCGCGGGGACGTACCGCGTGCAGGCCAGCCTGATCGGCTACGCGCCGTCGGTGCGCGAGGTGGTCGTCGGACAGGGCGCGGAGGTCCGCTTTCAGCTTACCACCACGCCGCTTTCGCTGGAGGAGATCCAGGTCACCGCCAATCCCACGGACGCGGACGCAACGGCGGTGGCGCGGGCGACCGCGCAGCTCTCCGGGCGCACGCTGGAGCGCAATTTGGCGGGCACGGTGGCGCAGACGCTGGCGCAGCAGCCCGGCGTGCGCGTGCGCTACAACGGACCCGCGGCGGCCGTGCCCATCATGCGGGGGCTCACGGGCGACCGCATCCTCATCCTGCAGGACGGACAGCGCTCGTCGGACCTGGCCGGCTCCGCGGTGGACCACGCGGTGACCATCGACCCGCTGGCGGCGCAACGCATCGAGGTGGTGCGCGGGCCGGCGACGCTGCTGTACGGCAACAACGCGCTGGGCGGCGTGGTGAACGTCATCTCCGGCGACATTCCCACCAGCGTGCCGGGCGGCATCGAGGGACTGGCGGCCGCGCAGACGGAGAGCGCCCTCCCCGGCGGCGGCGGAACGCTGCGGCTGAGCGCGCCGCTGGGCCACCGCTGGGGCGTCACGCTGCGCACGGGAATGCGCCGCGCCGGCGACGTGCGCATCGGTGACGACCCCACGCTGGGCGACCGGCTGGGGAACACCGACTCGCGCAACTGGAACGGCTCGCTCGGCCTGGGCTACGTGGGCCCGCGGCTGGCGGCGGGCGGATCGCTGCGCGCGTATCGCTTCGCGTACGGCCTGCCGGTGCCGCCGGAAAGCTCGCCCGTGCGGCTGCGCGGCGACCGCTGGGAGGGCACCTTCCGCGGTCAGGCGGAGCTCGGCACGGCGCGCTTCTCCTCCCTGCGCGCCGAGGCGACGGCGCAGGACTACGCGCACGACGAGCTGGACGATGCGGGCGACGTGCAGATGTCGTTCGCGCTGCGCACGCAGACCGCCAACCTGCTGCTGCGGCAGGGGGCGATCGGGCCATTCTCGGAGGGCGCGTGGGGCGTGTCGGGGCTGGTGAAGCACTACGCCTCCACCGGTCCGGCGGCGCTCACGCCCGCGGCGGATTCCCGCGCGTGGGGCGTGTTCGGGTTCCAGGAGATGGGGATCGGCGGTGGCGGCGCGGCGCTGCAGCTGGGCGCGCGATTCGACCACTACGGAATCGAGTCGCACGACAGCGGCAAGTTCGGCCCGGGGGTGGAGCGCACCTTTCGCGCGCTCTCCGGCTCCATCGGCGTGAGCATCCCCGTCGCCGAAGGCGTGTCGCTCGGCGGCAGCGTGGCGCGCTCGTTCCGCGCGCCCACGGTGGAGGAGATGTTCTCCGGCGCGCTGCACGCGGGCACGGGCTCCTTGGAATACGGCACGCCGACGCTGGAGGCGGAGCGCGGAACGAGCGTGGAAGGCGTGCTGCGCGTGCGCGACGGGCGGTGGAACGGACAGTTCGTGGCCTACCGCAACCGCGTGGAGAACTACGTGCACCTGCTCGCGCAGCCGGACACGGTGGTAGATGGGCATCCCGTGAGCGTCTTTCGCTACACGCAGGACGACGCGGTGCTGCAGGGGGTGGAGGCGTTTCTGGAGTGGGCGGCGCGCAGCGACCTGGCGCTGGGGCTGAACGGCGACCTGCTGCACGCGCGCCACGCGGACGGCACGCCGCTCAGCTACATGCCGCCGCCACGCATCGGCGGGTTCGCGCGGTGGGACGACGGGCGCTGGTCGCTGGGCGGCGAGGTGCACCACGAGCTGCGCCAGACGCGCGTGGGCATCGCGGGCGAGAGCCCCACCCCCGCGCACACGGTGGTGCGCCTGGACGCGGGCGTGCGCATCACGCGCGGCGGGCTGGTGCACTCGCTCACCCTGCGCGGCGAGAACCTGGGGAACGAGCTGCACCGGGAGGCCACGAGCCGCATCAAGGAGTGGGCGCCCAACCCCGGCCGCAACCTGGCCCTCGTGTATCGCGTGCTGTTCTGAACAGATCGGCCCTCACACGCAGCCAGCGGAGCCAACGGAGTTTTTCTCCCGCGGCTCCGCTGCTTCCGTGTGAGCAACGTGCGGGAGCGGGGTGATTTCGATGGGCACCGCAACCGGCGGCTGAGCCACGGGCGCGTCATCCCGGCCGGGCGCGGAGGCCCCGCAGCGCCCGCTCTCTCCGCGCCGGAACATCGCACACATCCCCCCTGATCCGCAGCCCACGCGTTGGGCGGTGTCACGTTTCTCGAGCTCTGGTCGTTTCCTTTCAGGGCTTATTTCACACGATCCAACAGGAACGGGGGAAATGAGGAGATTGGCTACGGCCGCCGCCGCGCTGCTGGTCGCACTCGGCGGGTGCACGGCGGACGCGGTGGTGCGCAACATCGCGGGGCCCGAGGACCCGGAGCCGCTGCAGAACCACGTGTCCTACGTCAACGTCTGCTGCAGCAAGACGGTCTACCGAGGCACGACCACCACCATGGAAGCGTTCGTGTACGACTGGACCAGCCAGCGGCTCTTCAACCAGGGCGTGTTCTGGACCCACAACGCCAATGGTGTCGCCGCTACCACGGGGACCGGAGACGTGGTGTACATCAACGCGGTGGCGGTGGGCACCACCACCATCTACGCAAACGTGGAGGGAAAGATCGGTTCCGCCACGCTGACGGTGATCGCGCCGCCGGTGGTCACCACGGTGCAGGTCACCCCGTCGTCGGCGTCGCTGCAGGTAGGCCAGTCGCGGCAGCTCACGGCCAGGGCGTACGATCAGTACGGCAACCTGATGAGCGGCAAGACGGCCACGTGGAGCATCGACCACCCCAGCGTGGCCTCCATCAGCTCCGGCGGCAACCTCCAGGGCGTCTCGGCGGGATCGACCACGGCGCGCGCCACCATCGACGGCGTGACCGCGACGGCCTCCGTCAGCGTGACGCCCGCGCTGTACGTGAGCCTCAGCGGCACGTCGATGATCACCTCGGCCGGCACGTACAGCTGGACGGCCAGCGCCTCCGGCGGCAACGGATCGTTCTCGTACCAGTGGGAGGTCGACTGGAACGACACGCCGTTCGAGGGGTTCGTGCCCATCGACACCGGCAATCCGTTCTACATGAACGTGGACGGGTGCGACGGCAGCTTCGAGGTGCGCGTCCGCGTGAGCTCCGGGGGGTCCGTCACGTATGCGAGCGGGCACTTCGTCGAGAACTACGCCTCCTGCTGGTGATACCATATTACAGAGCTTGGTTCTGGATCAGAATGGGTTGAAGTCTCACGCAGAGTCAGCGTGGTCAGCAGAAACTGCTTTGGGTTTTCTGATGACTCCGCTGACTCCGCGTGAGATATCTTGGCTGGTCCGGAAACAGAACGATGCGCGGCAACCCGGTATGATTCGAATGCGGGGATGCGGTGATTCCGGATCGATCCTGCGTTGTTTCCTCGCGCAGCGAACGGGGAACGGCCCTGCCGGCAGAGCGCCGGCGGGGCCGTCCATCATCCACCCACCTTCAACCCGTCACCCGGTAAAGCAGCCGGAGTTGGGGTTGCGCTGGCACTCGCTGGTGGGGTACGGCAGGAACTGGATCGACGGCCGCTTGGCCGTGTACGCGCTCAGCCGCCGCAGGTCTTCCCACCGCACGCCCTGCGCGAACAGCTCGTAGCGGCGCTGGTACAGGATCTCCGTCAGCAGCTCCGCCTCGGTGTCCAGCGCCTCCACGGGGAGCGCCGCCATGCACGCCAGCGGCTCGGCCACGGTGGACGAGCACTGGGTGCGCACCGCGTTCACCAGCGGGCGGGCCTGGTTGAGCTGGCCCAGCCGCGTGTACGCCTCGGCCTGGATCAGGCGCATCTCGTCGGGCAGGTACACCGGGAAGGCGTCGTTGCGGCCGCCGTAGCGGTTGAAGTTGAACACCGAGTCCGGCTGCCCCGCCACGCCCGTGCGCACCGCCCAGTACGCCGGGCGCTGGTCACCCGCCTGCGCCTCGGTGAACAGCACCCGCCGCGCCCCCACGTAATCCAGGCCGAACCCGTAGTTCTGGATGGGGTTCACGCCGGGGTTGGGATACGTGAGCTGCGAAAGCACGCCCAGGTTCACCCGCTGCGCCGCGGTGATGGCGTTCTGGTACTGCCCGTCGAACAGGTAGTACCGCGCCAGCATGGCGTCGACCGTGTTGCGCAGGTTCAGCCCGCCCGACAGCACGCGCGTGTTGAAGTCCGAAAGCTGCGCGTCCGTCACGCTGCCCAGGTCGGATCGCGCCGACTCCAGGATCGCGATCACCTCGTCGCGCACCTGGTCGCGGGGAACCGGGGCCGCGCCCGCGGTGTCGTCGTCCAGCGGCAGCTGCTCGTACTGCGTGGTCAGGTACCCCAGCGCCATCGCCTTCATCAGCTTGGACAGGGCGATGGTGCCCGTCTGCAGCGCCGGGCTCAGCTCCACCCGCGGCGCGGCCGCCATGAGCAGGTCGGCCGTGCGGCCGATGCGGTACGCCGCGGCGAACGGGTCCGACACGCTGCCGAACGCCGGGTCCACCGTGCCGGTAACCAGCGACCGGTCGGACTCCAGCGCGCGCTGCCGCACGCCCCATTCGTCCGTCACCAGCGCGGGGGCGCGCACGAAGATGTGGATGTTCTCGGCCATCTGCGCCTGGATGCCCACCGCGGTGGTGAGCACCAGTTCCGGCGAGCCGAGCACCTCTTCTTCTCGCGGCGCGTTGGGATCCGTCAGGTCCAGCTCGCAGCCGGCCGTCGCCAGGGCGGCGGCCAGGAGCACGCCTCCCCGGAGCAGCCGTGCCCCGGCCTGCCTGGAAAGCCAGTGGTTCATGGTCGTTGCCCGTTCAGAAGTTGAAGTCAAGGCTCAGCACGAAGGTGCGGGGGATGGGCGTCGTGGCGAAGTCCAGCCCGCGGGCCACCGTGTGGGCCGAGAACATGTTCACCTCGGGGTCCATCCCGGAGTAGTCGGTCCAGGTGTACAGGTTGCGCGCGGCAAGGCGCAACCCCATGTCGCCCGCGCCAAAGGTGCGCGCCACCCGGCCGCCGAAACGGTACCCCAGGGCGATCTCGCGCAGCTTTACGAAGCTGCCGTCTTCCACGTACTCCTCCAGCAGTCCGTTGCGCTCGCTGTTGCGCACGAAGGTGCCCACGATGGTGTCACCGCGCGCCTCCAGCCCCGCGTTGGGCGACGAGCCGAAGAAGTCGCTGCTGCGGCGGGTGAAGTTCACCACCTCGTTGCCGAAGCGGCCGTCGAACAGCACCCCGATCTCCACCCCGCGCACGTTGAAGGTGTTCAGCAGCGAGGCGGTGAAGTCCGGGTTGGGATCGCCCAGGACGCGGAACACCAGCGCCGAGTCGGCGTTGGTGGGGCACCCCGCCGGACGGACGCAGGTGCGCAGGCGGCGCGGCACACCGTTGGGGCCCGTGTGGCGGATGTTGCCGTTGGCGTCGCGCGGGTACACGGCGCCGTAGAACACGCCCAGCGGCTGCCCCTCGATGACGGCGTTGGGATAGCCGCCGCCGGGAAAGAACAGCGTGTCGCTGGCCTGGTTCAGCTCCACCACGCGGCTGCGGTTGCGGGCGAACAGCACGCGGCTGGTCCACTGGAAGTCGCGGCGCTGCACGTTCAGGCTGTTCAGCGACACCTCGACGCCCTTGTTGCTCACCGAGCCGATGTTGCGGTACTGCGAGGCAAAGCCGCTGGTGGGCGCCAGCAGCACGTTCAGAATGAGCCGGTTGGTGAACTTGTTGTAGTAGGTGAACTCCACCGACACGCGGTCGTTCAGCAGCCCGGCGTCGAAGCCCCCCTCCCACTCGCGCTGGCGCTCCGGCGCGATGTCGGGGTTGGGCGCCTGCGTGTTGGGGCGCAGCCCCGGCCGGCCGCCGTAGTTCACGTTCTGGTACGTCACCTGGTTCAGGTACGCGTTGAACGGCACCGCGCCCGTCTCGCCGTACGCCAGGCGCGTGCGCAGCGTGCTGAACACGTTGCCCAGGGGCCCCGTCTCGAAGCCCGGCTGGTCGTGCACCACCCACGAGCCGCTCACGCGCGGATAGAACTGCCAGCGCTCTTCCTCGCCAAAGGCCGACGAGGCCTCGACGTTCAGGCCGCCGGTAAGGAAGATGCGGTCGGCGATGGACAGCCGCTCCTGCAGAAAGCCGCCCAGGATGTTGAGCTCCGACCGGGACTGCGAGGCCACCTGCACCGCGCCCACCACCGTGCGCTGCCCGGGGGCCAGCTCCGAGGCCGCCGCGCGCACCGTGTTCACCCGGTCTTCGCTGTAGCGGAAGCCCGCCGTGGTGGTGAGCCCCAGCCCCTCGCGCAGCCCCGCCTCGTGCGTGACCGTCAGGTCGCTGTTGAACTTGCGCACCTGGCGGATGGGGTTCTGAATCTCGCCCGTGAACGCCGCGCTCAGCGCGCCGCGCGGCTGCAGGTACGTGTCTTCCTGCCGCCCGTCGTCGAGCCCGGCAAGGTAGCTGATGGTCAGGTTGTTCAGCGGCGTGGCGGTAGCCTGCACGCTGCCCAGGAAGCGGGTCACGTCCGTCCGCACGATCCAGTTGTTCAGGATGTCGAAGACGTTGGCGCCCAGGATGGGGTTGTACGGGTACTGCCCCGTGGTCTCGTTGAACGCGGGGTTGAAGAAGGTGGGGGTGAAGATGATGCTGGTCAGGATCCCCTGCGTCTGCTCACCCTCGGGCACCAGGTTGGTGCGGCTGCGCAGGTAGCTGGCGCTGGCGCCCACCTCCAGCCATTCCGACAGGCGCTGCGTGATGCGCCCGCGGCCGCCCATGCGGGCGTAGTCGGTGGAGCGCACCACGCCCTCTTCGTCGCTCCAGTTGCCCGACAGGTAGTACGACGTGCCCTCGCTGCCGCCGGAGACGGAGAGCTGGCTGCTGTTGCCCAGTCCCGTGCGGTAGATGTCGTCCTGGATGTCGAACCGCTCGATCTCCTGCCCCAGCCGCGGCCCCAGCGCGCGGTTGGCGATGGTGTCGGCGGTGCCCACGATGGGCACGTCGTTCAGCGCCAGGCGGCGGTTGGTGTTCACCGCCTGCATCTCGGTGCGGAAGTTGATCTGCGGGCGCCCCTGGGTGCCGCGCCTGGTAAAGATCTGGATGACGCCGTTGTTGGCGCGCGAGCCGTACAGCGCCGCCGCCGCGGCGCCCTTGATGACCTCCACCCGCTCGATGTCGGCGGGGTCGATGTCGGCCAGGCGGTTGGTGAGCGCCGCGTTGCCGCGGGTGGCGTTGGCGCCCAGGCCGATGAGCGCGTCGGAGTTGTTCTCCACCAGCACGCCGTCGATCACGATGAGCGGCTCGGCGTTGCCCACGATGGTGCTGGTGCCGCGCAGGCGAATGCTCACGCCGCCGCCCGGCTGGCCGCTGTTCTCGCTGATCTGCGCGCCGGCGATCTTGCCCTGCAGCGCCTGGTCGACGGTCTGCGCGCCGGGGGCCTGCGCCACCTCTTCGCCGCTCACCGACGCCACGGTGTTGCCCACCTGGCGGCGCTCCACGGGGGCGCCGGTGCCGGTGACCACCACCTCGTCCAGCTGCAGCACGGTGCCCGCCAGCAGCACGGGCTCCATGGCCACGGCGGCGGCGGTGCCCAGCGCGACCTGGCGAGTCACGGTGCCGCGGCCGATCTGCGCGAACTGTACCGTGTACGTGCCCGCGGGCACGCGCGCCCGAAGGGTAAAGCGGCCGGACGGGTCCGTGATGGTGCGGATCGCGCTGGCCTGCGCGCCGGTGCGCAGCTCCACGTTCACGCTGGGCAGCGGCTCGCGGCTGTCGGCGTCGAGCACGGTGCCGGTGATGGTGTACGGCTCCTGCGCGGCGGCGCGCGACGGCAGCGTGCCACACAGCAGAAGCAGGGTCGCGCCGAGCCACCGGCGCAGACGGGATGGGCGCATCAAGGGGTCCTCCAGGGGAGAGTGTGAAGTGCACGCGCCGGGCCCCGCGTGCTCGTGCGATGCGGGGGATGGCTCTTGAACCGCCGGATGGGAGGATCGGGTCGGCCGTGACGCGTTTTCGATGTGCCTTTTGCGTTGCCGTTTCAATAGCATTCGCGCGGGTGCGGCGCAAGAGTTTGTTTCCTTAAAATTCAAACTATTCCGGAAGGCGGAGGGCCTCCGCACACATCGTGGCGGGATGCGGATCGGCTAAGGCAAAGGGTGTCGTGAATCGCTCCGGAAGGGGGTGTCCCGCGGAGGGCCCGGGGAAAAGAGGGAGGACGCGGAGACGGCGATGCGCCCCCGCGTCCTCTCGCTCGGCTTCCGGGAATTCCGTTTTCGTCAGCCGCGCAGGGGGCGGGCGACGAGAATGCCGGGGGAGCCGCGCAGGCCGTTGACGTAGTCCGCCACCGTTCCCGGGCTCACCTGGACCACCCCGCCGGAGAGCGGCGCGTGCAGCACGCGCATCACCCCGTCCGGCGCGCGGTAGGCAAAGCCGGTGTGCGTCACGTCCAGCCCGGCGATGCTGGTGGCGAACGCCAGCACGTCGCCCGTCTGCAACCGGTCCGTGATCTCGGGGATGCGCTCCTTCGCGACGACGTTGCGCGGCGAGCGGTCCAGCGTGCGCTCCATCGCGATGATGGCGGCGTACGTGGCGTCGTCGCGCAGGGCGGGATAGCTGGCGCGGTGCTCGGACATGAAGCGCAGCGGCCGCTCGTCGGGCACGGCGCCCAGCTCCGGGCCCAGGTCGCGCACCACCCCGCGGCGCGCGCCGTCCGTGATCCACTCGCTGAAGTAGTGCAGCCGCGTGGTGTAGCCGCGCCGCACGCCGCCGCGATAGCGCATCCGCTCCACCTCCGCGGCAAAGCGGTCCCACCCCGCGTCCCGCGTCCCCGCGGTTCGTGCCACGGCCAGCGCGCTTTCCACCAGCGACACGCAGTCGAAGCGGTCCAGGTGCAGCGTCAGCGGCTCCGCCTCCGGCGATCCGCCGTCGGACAGGTAGTGCTCCAGCGTCGCCGCCGCGTACGGCGCGCCCAGCGCCAGCTCGCCCACGCGCGCCACCGCCCGGCCGAACGGCGCGGCCGCATCCGCCAGCCCCTCGGACCGCAGCGTCCGCAGCCACGCCGCCAGCCGCTCGCGGTCATCCTCCCCCAGCGCGGCAAAGGCATCCGCCGGCAGGGGAAAGGGGAGCAGCAGCGCCGCGGCACCGGCCGCCGCGCGGGCCAGGAACGCCCTGCGGGTCCATCGAGTGTCCATCGTCACGACCTGATGCCGAGTCCCACGTTCCTCACCCGCACCACGCGGCCGTCGAGCCCGCGCGAACGCACCGGACGCCCCGGGTGAACGACAGGCGCCGCCCGGGCATGATTCCCCCCACCGGTGGTCAGGTTCCGAACGGACCCTGCCCCGGCTCGCCCACGCTGCCGGACTCCAGCACGGCGCGCAGCAGGTCGTCCAGCAGCGACAGCCGCTCGCGCTCGCGGCGCGTCTCCAGCAGCTCCTGCTGCCAGCCGGGGTCGATGCGGATGGCCTGCGCGATCTGGAACCCCGTCTCCGCGTACGGGTCGATCTCCGGGAACGGCTGCTTGTAGCGCACCACCTCGTCCAGCACCCGGTAGAACAGGTCGATGGAGCGGCGGCGGCGCGGCACCAGCCCCCGCTTGTCCTCCTTCTCGTCGTCGTACGGCCCCGTCAGCGCCTCCCAGTACGCCGCGCCGCTCTCGATGCCGTCCTCGATGCGAAAGCGGTCCAGCCCGCGGCACAGGATCAGCGAGCGGCCGTCCGGCAGCGGCTGGTACTTGAGGATGCGGGCCACGCACCCGATGCCGCCGTTCTCCGTGCTGAACGGCCCGTGGCGGTCGGGGTCGTGGTAGATGAGGCCGAACTGCTCGTTCCCCTCCACGCAGTGCGCCACCATCTGCCGGTACCGCGGCTCGAAGATGTGCAGCGGCATGGGCGCGCCCGGAAACAGAACCGCGGGAATCGGAAAGAGCGGAAGGCGCATCGGCTCAGGGAGGAGGAAGTGCTCCAGCGAAAGTGCCGCATCCCCCGCGCCACCGCAAGCCGCCTTCCACCCCCGGACCCACCATCCTGATCCGCCGGAAATGATGCTTCACGCGGAATCGCCGGCGTGCGCGGAGCGGGTC
The DNA here is from genome assembly GCA_036259455.1 of Longimicrobium sp. GTDB lineage: Bacteria > Gemmatimonadota > Gemmatimonadetes > Longimicrobiales > Longimicrobiaceae > Longimicrobium. The sequence goes on from DATABT010000344.1 coordinate 10,572, forward strand.
GCCGCCCGTATCTCCGTGTGCGCCCCCGCATCCGCATCTCTCCCGGCGGCGGGCGCCCACGACGTCTCCACGCGGTTGCGGCCGGCGCGCTTGGCGCGGTACAGCACCTCGTCCGCTCGGCGCACCAGCTCGTCCGGGTCCGCCAGCTGCGCCGGGCTGCACACCGCGTACACGCCGATGCTCACCGTCACCGCCACCGCGTCCTCCGCGTGCGGCCCCGTCCGCGCGGGCGTGCGCTCCACCTGCGCGCGCAGTGCCTCCGCGTGCACGCGTGCGCCGGCGGCCGGCGTGTCGGGGAGAAAGAAGAGGAACTCCTCGCCTCCGTAGCGCGCCACCAGGTCCGTGCGGCGGGAGCAGGCCGCGAAGACCTCCGCCACGGACCGCAGCGCCGCGTCGCCGGCCGCGTGGCCGCGGGTGTCGTTCACGTCCTTGAAGTGGTCCAGGTCCGCCATCGCCACCGCGAACGGGTGAAAGGTGCGGCGGCAGCGCTCCACCTCCTCCGCCAGCCGGTCCATGGCCGCGTGCCGGCGCAGCAGCCCGGTCAGCGGATCGCGCGTGGCCAGCGCGAACAGCCGCGCGTTCTCCAGCATGGCCGACGCCTGCAGCGCCACCGCGTCCAGCAGCTCCAGCGCGTCCCGCTCCAGCGCGCGGCGGTGGATGGATCGCCCCAGCAGCAGCACGCCCGTCAGCCGATCGGACAGGGAGAGGCGGATGGGCACCGCGTACGCCGCCCGCAGCGCCGCCATTGCGGGATGGGCATCCGCCTTTCCGATCGGCGCCGCGAGGGCGAGGCCGCCGTCCATCCGCCCGATCCCCTCCGCGTGGACGGCGATCTGCCGCGGGTCGGCGTCCCCGAAGTCGCCGGACCATCCCAGCGGACGGAACCACTCGCCGTGCGCGTCCGCCATCAGCAGCGTGGCCGTTTCCAGCTCCAGCGACTCGCGCAGGCGGCGGGTCAGGTGCGCTGCCGCGGCCTCCAGCTCCGTGTATCCCGCCAGCTCGGGGATGATGGTGCGCTGCAGCTCGCCCAGCACCACGCGCTCGGGAAAGAAGCGGCGGTCCACCGTGGCGGCGATCACCCGCGCCAGCGGCTGGAACATCGCCCCGCCCACCAGAAACAGGGCCGCGGCACCCCACGTCGAAAGCGACAGCCCCAGCACGTCCCGCGCGATACCGCCCAGCGTGGCCGCGGCCAGAAAGCCGGACGCCGCCAGCACGCCCGTCGTCATCCCGAACACCAGGCCGCGGCGCACCAGCACGCTCACCTGGAACAGCCGGTGCCCCAAAATGGCGACGGCAAAGCTCACCGGCACCAGCGCGATCACCACCGCCTCGGCCACCTGCCCCGCCGGCGACGCGTTGATGCGCGGTGCCGCCACGGCCAGCGCCGTGTTGCACGCGTACGGCAGCAGCCCCGCGTACACGATCAGCGCCTGCCGCCGCTCCGCCGGCGACTGCGCGCGCTGCGCGGCGGAGTTCAGCAGCGCCAGCCCGCCCCACGAGGAAAGGAGCAGGCTGAGCCAGTTGATGGCCGTCAGCACGCGCTGAACCCCGGGCAGCGTGCCGCGCCAGGGGAGGAACGCGTACTCCGTGTTCAGGAGCGCCACGTACATCAGCGCCGCCACGCCCAGGCAGACTGCGTAGCACGCCGGCACCAGCCGGGGGTGCCGCACCGTAAGCGGATGCGGGCGGGGAATGGACGCCGCCATGTGGAACGCGACGGCGGGCGCGACGAGGTAGACGCCGCAGTACGCCAGCAGGAGCAGGTTGGCGCCCCACCCCGCGCCCACGCGCACGCTGGCCGCGTCGAACAGCAGCGTGAGCGAGACCACCAGCCCCAGGAACATGAACAGCTCGCCGCGCGGGTCGCCCGGCCGCTGGTGCAGCACCAGCAGGCCGAGCGCGCCGTACAGCGCCACCGTCACCGTGTACACCGCCCACACGAAGCGCTCGCCGGCCGGCGCGGCCGCCAGGTACGGCAGCAGCACCCCGCCCAGCGCGGCGAGGTAGAAGAGCGAAGCCAGGGGCAGCGGGACCCTGTCGAGCCGGCTCATGCGGTGAGGGGGCGCCACGAGACGAGTGCGCCGGCGCGGGAGGGGTTCGGCGCCGGCGGATCGAGAGAAGGTTGTGGGACGGATGCGAACGGGTCAATCCGCCTCGTCGGGAAGACGACGCCAGCGCCCGGCCGTCACCCACGCCGCGCGGTGAAGCTCGCCCGGTGGCAGCGGCAGTCCCAACTCGAACGTCCCGGGCTGAAAGGCCGGCGTGTCGATGAGGTACTCCGTGGGGCCGGGACGGGCGTTCGTGTCCAGCCGCAGGTTCAGCCGCAGCCGCATCACCGCGTCACCGCGGCGCAGCACCACCTCGTCCAGGTACACGCGGCACCGGCCCCGTCCCCACCAGTGCAGCGCATGGGTGCCCGGCGGCACGCGCGGGTCCCAGCGTCCGTCCGTGCGGTGCTCCAGGTCGTGCCTTTGATCCGACGAGTCCGGCGCAATCGGCGTGTACGTGTACCCCGTCAGCTCGTCGGGATGGATGAGCGCGCCCCGCTCGTCGCGCACCAGCAGCGCCACGCTCGAAGGCCAGCAATGCTGCGCCGCGGCGGGCTCTGCCAGCGCCGCGCAGACCAGCAGGACAGGGATGAGGATGAAGAGGTGGGGCAGGCGGGGCCGGTGTCGCATGGGGACCTCCGAATCGGACGCGCCGGGCGCGGGCGATGCGCCGCCGCCGGGCCTCAGTCGAACAACTCGTCCACGGCGAACCGCCAGCCGGGAACCGCCGGCTCCGCGTCCGCGGTTTCGCCGGGCCGGTACACCGCCGTGTGCTCCGGATCATCGGCCCGATAGACGCGGATGAGATTCTCACGAAACACGTCCACGTCCCACACCACCTGCGTACCCGCCGCGAAGTAGGCGGCACGCTTCGCGGCCATCCGGCGTTCGGCGGCGGGGCCGTAATCCTCTTCGCTGCGCACCTCCACCGCCAGCGCCGGAATGCCCCGGATCAGCTTCCCGCCTGCGCGCGGTCCCACGTACCAGGCCGTATCGGGCGAGAACGTCTGGCGTTCACTGGTCACGAAGCCCATTCCGTCGGTGTACGGCCGTCCTCCACCTCGCGCGCGCTGGTACGTCTTCAAGCTGTAGAAGATGTTACCCGCCGCGGTGTTGTGGTCGTCACTCGCCGGAGCCACCAGGACCAGCCTTCCGTCGACGAGTTCGGCCTTGCCTTCCACCCGGTAGAGATCCTCAAGCGTCGCCTCACGGCCCAGGGGTGCGATGTTCATCGGTGCTCCTGTTGGTTGGCGTGAGGTGTCATCTGGCGGCGACCCTTGACGCGCGCCGCGAAGATAAGCGGAGTAGACAGAAAAGCGGAAGGGGTAGACGCGCACTTCGCGCCCCTCCCTTGCGGAACCCGCCACCGGTCAGTCCGCGGCGATGCGCTCGGGCTCGGACTGCGCGGCGGCCTGCTCCTGCATGGCGCGCCAGACGCGCGGCGGACTGAAAGGGAGCGCGTCCATCCGCACGCCCACGGCGTCGTAGATGGCGTTGGCGATGGCGGGAATGGACGGGTGCAGCGGGCCCTCGCCGGCCTCCTTGGCGCCGTACGGACCCTCGGGATCGATGGACTCGATGATGAGCGAGCGCAGCTCCGGCGTGTCCAGCGAGGTGGGGATGCGGTAGTCCAGCAGCGACGGCGCGTTGTGCAGCCCCGCGCGGCCGTGGTCCGCGTCCTTGAAGATGTGCTGCTCCATCAGCGCCTCGGCAAAGCCCATGTACGCCGAGCCCTCCATCTGCCCCTCGACGATCGCGGGGTTCAGCGCGCGGCCGCAGTCGTGCGCCACCCAAATGCTCTTCACCTCCACGAACCCCGTCTCCGGGTCCACCTCCACCTCGGCCACGTGCGCGGTAAAGGAGTACGCCGGCGACGCGCCGATCGTCCCGCCGCGGTACTCGCCGTGCACGTCGCGCGGCGTGTTGTAGCTGCCCACGGAGCCCAGGGTGCCGTGCCTGGCCTCCGCCAGGTTGAAGGCTTCGACGATGGACATCGACCGTCCCGTGTCCTGCCCGTCCATCGCCCGGCCGCCGGCCAGAAGGACGCGCTTCGCGGGGATCCCCCACTCCGCCCCCACGGCGTCCTGCACCAGCGCCTTGAGCTTGCGCGCGGCGTCCACGCAGGCGTTGCCCAGCATGAAGGTGACGCGCGACGAGTACGCGCCCAGGTCCACCGGCGTAAAGTCCGTGTCCGACGGCAGCACGCGCACGTAGTCCAGCGGCACCCCCAGCTCCTCGCAGACGATGTACGCCACCAGCGAAGTGGATCCCTGCCCGATGTCCGACGCGCCGCTGAACACGGCCACGCGCCCGGAACGGTCCACCTGCAGCTGCACGGCCGACTGCGGCATCCGGTTGGGATAGATGGGATAGTTGGTCCCGCTGATGTAGCACGAGCCCGCCACGCCCAGCCCGCGGCCGTAGCCCAGCTTGCCGCGGCGCTGCTTCCACCCGCTGGCGCGCTCCACGGCGTCCAGGCACTCCATGAAGCCGTTGCTGGTCACGCGCAGCTCGTTCACCGTGCGGCGAAAGCTGCCCATGAAATTGCGGCGCCGCAGCTCGATGGGATCCAGGTTCAGCCGCTCCGCCAGCTTGTCGAGCGTGACCTCGAAGGCAAAACGCGGCTGCACGCTGCCATGGCCGCGCTTGGGCCCGCACGCCGGCTTGTTGGTGAAGACCCGGGTGGAATCGAACCGGTAGGCGGGGATTTCGTACGGCGCCGCCAGCAGCTGGCCGCTGTAGTAGGTGGTGACCAGGCCGAACGACGAGTACGCGCCGCCGTCCAGCAGCGTCTTTGCGTCCACCGCCTTCAGCTTGCCATCCGCCGTCGCGCCCACGCGGTACTGCATGTGGAACGGGTGCCGTCCGCGGTGCGCGTAGAACACTTCCTCGCGGGTGTAGAGGATCTTCACCGGCCGACCCGTCTTCATCGCCAGCTTCGCGACGCAGAACTCCAGATCGAACGGCTCGCTCTTGCCGCCGAAGCCGCCGCCCACGTGCGGCTGAACGACGCGGACCTTCGCCGCGTCCAGCTCCAGCACCTTGGCCAGCTCGCGGTGCAGGTAGTGGGGCACCTGGGTGGATGACCAGACGGTCAGCCGCCCGCCCGGCGCGCCGCCCTCCTCCCACATCCCGATGGCGCAGTGGGGCTCGATGGGCGTGTGCGTGGTCCCCTCGAAGTAGTACTCGCCCTCGATGACCACGTCGGATGCGCGCAGCCCCTGCTCCACCTCGCCGAAGTCCAGTTTGACGATCTTGCTGATGTTGCCGTTGTGCCCGGCCTTCTTTGCCTCGTGGATCTGCACGTCCGTGCGGCGGGCGGCCTCGAACGGATCGAGGATCGCCTCCAGCACCTGGTACTCCACGCGGATGAGCTCCAGCGCGCGGTTGGCGGTGTCCTCGTCCACCGCCGCCACCGCCGCCACCGCGTCGCCGATGTAGCGCGCCTTGTCCGTGGCCAGCGCGTTCTCGTCCGGCGTCCAGACGATGATGCCGAAGGGGATGGGCATCTCCGCGCCGGTGACCACCGCCGCCACGCCCGGCAGTGCCAGCGCCTCGGACGCGTCGATCGAAAGAATCCGCGCGTGAGGATGCGGCGAGCGGAGGATCTTGCCGTGCAGCATGCCCGGCAGCACGAGGTCGTCCGCGTAGCGCGCGCGGCCGGTGGACTTCTCCAGCCCGTCCGTCTTTCGCATCCGCCGGCCCAGCACGTTCAGCGGGCCCGCCTTCTCCTCGCGACTGCCGTAGAGCTTGATGGGCTCGCCCGCGTGCGAGGGGGCGTGGTCCTCCACCGGCGTGCCGCGCTCGGCGACCTCCGGCTCGTCCAGCGGAACGCCGCCGCGGGCGCTCTCGAACTCCTGCCGCTCCGCGCTCATGCCTTCACCTCCGCCGTCTCGCGCATCCGCTCCGCCGCCATCTCCACCGCGTCCAGGATCTTGGTGTAGCCGGTGCAGCGGCACAGGTTGCCGCTCAGCGCGTCCTTGATCTCGTCGCGCGTGGGGACGGTGTTCTCCTCCAGCAGCGCCGCCGCGCTCATCAGGATCCCCGGCGTGCAGAACCCGCACTGCGCCGCGCCGCAGACGTCGAACGCGTCCTGCAGCGGGTGCGGCACGCCGGGCCCGGTCCGCAGCCCGACGAGTCCCTCCACCGTGCGTACTTCCCTGCCCACCGCCTCGTAGACGGGAGTAATGCAGGAGAGCGTGGGCACGCCGTCCAGCCACACCGTGCACGCGCCGCAGTCGCCCTTGTCGCACCCCTGCTTGCTGCCGGTGAGCTGCACGGCGTAGCGCAGCGCCTCCAGCAGGCTCCAGTGCGTGGGCACCGCGACCTCGTGCGTGTCGCCGTTCACGGTGAGGGTGAGAAGGTCCTTCATCAGGCCCGTCCGGGGGAGGATGAACGGCGCGCTCCACAACCCGGAAGTGCACGCGCCGCGCGGGTTTGACCAGCCTTGCAACTTAACCCGCGCGATGGGGAGGGTCAACGCGTCCTGGGATCGCTCAGCAGCCGGACTTACCCGCCCTGCCGCTCCTCACACCCTGTACGTCCATGAGGCAGCTCCTCAGCGATCCTCCTGCCGCGTTCATCCAGAATCGCGAGTTCAAGCTGCTCCCTTCGCAATCCGATCGCCTTGTCCAGATTGCGCACGGAACGGAAGTCTGCGTTCTGAAGGCACACATCGGTAAAGTCGGTCAGTTCGACGTTCGCGTGCCGGAGCACGGCTTCCGACAGGGTCCCGGAGCGAAGGCGGGCACCCCGCAAGTTTGCGAAAAAGAGGTTGCTCTGTAACAGATATCCGTTGGTGAGATCAACCCCAACAAACCATCCGCCTTGAAGATCTGCGCCCTGCAGGTTCGCGTTGAAACGCGTCAGTTTCAGCGGCGGTCTACCCAGCACCCACATCGCGAGTTGCCGGTCCTGGCTCAAGTAAAGTGAGCCCTTGCCAGGTTCGCGGGTTATCCCGCTCTCTCTCACGAAGCTCGAAAGAATGCCCATAACCGCGTAGTGGTCGTGCTCTCTTTTCGAATCTACCGCGAGCCGTTCCAGGGCATGGATCCCCGCGAGGCGCGTGGTGATGCTCGAGTCGGCCAGTTGCAGCACCGCGTGATCGAAGCGGTCCGGAATTCGGGCATCTCTGCTATCCTGAAACTCCCGCCACGTGAAGTAGAGACCGAACAACAGGAAGGCGCCGCCGAGCAGCTGGGCAACCGTACGGCGGTATTCGTTCATCAGGGTCGCGCGCTCAGCCCCGGAGAGATCGGCATAAGACGCAAGCTGGTGCTGAGGAATCTTCCAGAGGAGGATGAGTGCGACCAGGAACAAAAGCGGGAGCACAAAGCCGAGCAAGATGGACATCGCGGAATGGCTGGCAGGAGAGATCGCGGCAACCCCGACTAAAGATACGAATACGCCGCGGCAGAAGCATCTACCGCGGCGTATTGACCAGCATCCACCTCACCTCAGCGATCGCCTTCGTCGCCGTGGCCCGGCCTGGACTTCGTCTTGGCGTGCTGGCGCTGGTCGGCAGCCGAAGACTTGCCCACGTCCACCTGGTCGTCGGTAAAGCGGCCGTTCTCGTCGCGGCGCACGTACCGCTTGTCGCCCGGGTTGGGCTCGATCAGCTCGCGCCTGGGTGCCATTTCAACTCCTCCGGTCAGTCGGGATTCCTCGTAAACCTCGCTTCCTCATCCACTTCCATTTGCACGGTCCGGGCCGTGGCGCAGAACAATCGTCATCCATCCACGTCATCCCGCCGCCGCTGGTCCGTCCACCTCGCCGTCCGTCCCGCACCGCTGTCCTTATCGCACCACGCGCGAGAGAGTTGGGGCAGAGGACCGAACTCACGACTTTCCAGAGGTGGAGGGATAGATGACGACGACGAACGGCGCGGCCCCGCGCGCGGCGACGGTGCGCGGGCATCCGCTGGTGGGCGTGCTGCCGGAGCTGGTGCGCGACGGGCCGGAGCTGTGCGTGCGGGCCATGCGCGCCAACCCGCGGTCCGTGGCGCGGCTGAAAGTGGGTCCCGCCTCGCTGTACGTGGTGCACCACCCCGACCACGTGCAGCACGTGCTGGTGGAGAACAACCGCAACTACTGGAAGGGGCGCGCCTTCAACCGCGCGTCGTTCGTCTTCGGCCGCGGGCTGGTGCTGAACGAGGGGGACAGCTGGCTGCACCAGCGGCGGCTCATCAGCCCCGCGTTCAGCCACGCGCGCGTGGCGGCGCTGGTGCCCATCATGGCGGACGTGGTGCGCAGGAAGGCGGAGGCGTGGGACGCCGCCGCGCGCGCCGGCCAGCCGGTGGAGATGGTGCGGGAGATGATGACCATCACCCTGGAGATCATCGCGCGCACCATGTTCTCCCTCGGCGTCACGGACCAGGACGTGGAGCGGATGGCGGCCGCGTTCCACACCGTGCTGGGGCACATCTCCCTGCGCTTCGCGACCTTCTGGCTCCCCGCGCGATTTCCGCTCCCCGGCGCGGCCCGGGCGAACGCGGCCATCGGCGTGCTGGAGGAGGTGGTCCGCCGCGTGGTGGCGGCGCGGCGGGCCAGCGGCGAGCGTCCCGACGACCTGCTGAGCATGCTGCTGGACGCGCGCGACGCCGCCACGGGCGGGGGAATGAGCGACCGCCAGCTGCGCGACGAGGTGCTGACCACGCTCTTCGGCGGGTACGAGGCGACGGCGGACGCGCTCGCGTGGACGTGGCACCTGCTGGCGCGCCACCCGCGGGTGGACGCCCGCTTCCGCGCGGAGATCGGCGAGGTCGTGGCCGGCGACGCGCCGACGGCGGAGGAGCTGGGGCGGCTGGACTACACGCGCCGGGTGATCATGGAATCCATGCGCGTGTATCCGCCGTTCTGGTGGATCCTGCGCTCGGCGCTGAGGGACGACGAGGTGGGCGGGCAGCGCATTCCCGCGGGGGCCACGGTGCTCATCGTCACCTACGCCACGCACCGGCACCCGGACTTCTGGAAGGAGCCGGAGCGGTTCGATCCCGACCGCTTTCTCCCGGAGCTCGTGGCGGGGCGGCACCGGCACGCCTACGTCCCGTTCGGCACGGGGCAGCGCGCGTGCGTGGGCCGGCACCTGGCGATGCTGGAGACGCCGCTGGCCCTGGCCATGCTCGCCCGCCGCTTTCGCCCCGCCGCCGTCGCCGGACGCGAAGTCGTCTACCGCGCGGAGGCCTCGCTGCGCGCCCGCAACGGCGTGTGGATGCGGCTGGAGCCCGCCCGCGCCGCGGCGTGCGCCATCGCGTGAGAAGTGCGAGAGGGCGAACGTGCGAGCGGTTCGACGGAGCTCACGCCGGCGTCCGCGAGCCAGACCTTCCGAAGGTGCGATCGAGTTCTCCCTCCCCCGCGCGGTTTGCGGGGGAGGGACGGGGACCGGGGCCTCGCGCGAAGCGCGGCGCTGTAAAGGCCGGCACTGTCTGAACATCCTGCTTTACGGGCACGAACGCCGCGCGCGCTCGCGCTCGACCAACGCTTCTTACGAAGGGTGAATGCGGCACATCCGAATCCAAACCATTTGACCCCACACGGTTGACGGCGCGAACCGTTGGTGCCATACTCAACGTGCGGATGGTCCGTTCGAACGCTCGTACCCGCCCTGCGGCGCTCCGCCGCGTCTTCTCCCGATGATCTGCGGAATCGTGCTGGCCGCCGGCCGCTCGCGCCGGATGGGCGAGCCCAAGGCCCTGCTTTCCGCGGGAGACGGGACCTTTCTGCAGCGCGCCGTCCGCGCGCTGCGGGAAGGCGGCTGCGCGTACGTCCTCGTCGTCACCGCGCGGCTGGACGACGAGACGGCGCGGGAGATCGCGGAAGAGGCGGCGATGATGGACGCGGGCATCGCCGTGAACACCGCGGCGGAATCCGAGCAGGCCGACTCGCTGCGGGTGGGGTTGAGGGCGCTGCCGCCGGAGGCGGAGGCGGCCGTGGTCCC
>DATABT010000345.1:0-4791 GCA_036259455.1 Longimicrobium sp.
AGTCCTCGTGGGCGCCTCCTTCGAAATGACAGCTCACGGCGCAGACTTCGTGCGTGCAACCGAATCCGCGATGAACCTAAAAGAACTAGATCTACCCGTTTCCTGGGACTTCGCCCAGGAAACGGGCCGCCCTTTGGCGAGACGATCCGAACAAACACCATATCGTAAAAACTTTCACGATCCCGGCACCACAAGCGCCTGGACCGCAAGCCCCACACGGACGCAACCGTGTGGGGCTTTTTGTCGGCTTCACGTGTTGGTGCTCACGCGACTGCCCAGCTAAGATGTACAAAGTATACAGCCTATGCGGCGAGCACGGTTGGTCACGCGCTGTGGAATGTTCCCACGCCGATGGATCGGTAGATGGGTGACGGCGTCCTGGTGAGGCACTGGCCTGCGAGCACCCGGTCATCCCGCTTGACGCGCCCGGCGCTCCGTTCACATTGCCGACCGGAAAACCGTGCTGCGTCCCGTCCACGCATGAGGTGAAACATCCACGGGTACGGGGGCGTAGCTGCAGGTCGATCGCGCTCTCCATGTTTCCCAAGGCGCCGCCGCTCGAGCACCGCAAGCCGACGCTCTGGGAACTGACAAAGCTCGGGTGGTGGCCTCCGCTGCCGCCGCTGTACTACACGCCGCCAGCCGAGCAGGGAAAGGCACGCGGCTGAACGAGCGCACCAGGCGCACGAAGCCGTCCCGGCGACCGATGTCCGGGACGGCTTCGGCGTTGTGGGGTTTCGGATCGTCCTGCCTACCCCGCCAGCTCCGGGACGCGGTCGCGGTAGCGGCGGCTCAGCATGAGCTCGCGGCCGTCGCGCAGCACGATCATCCAGTCGCCGTGGGACCAGGGGTGCAGCTCGCGGATGCTGGCCACGTTCACCATGTGCGACCGGTGCACGCGGATGAACCTGGCCGGGTCCAGCCGCTCCTCCAGTCCCGCCAGCGTGCCCCGTACCAGCCAGCTCTCCCGCCCGGCATGCAGCCGCACGTAGTTCTCCTCCGCCTCCAGCCAGTCGATCTCGTCCACGCGCAGGAACACGGCGCGGCTCCCCGTGCGCACCAGCACGCGGTCCAGGTACGCCGGCGCCGGCCGCGCCTCCGCCAGCACGCGGCGAATTCGCTCCTCCAGCCCGTCGTCCGCACCGCGCGACGGCGGCGCGCGGAGCCGCTCCCTGGCGCGGGCGAGCGCGATGCGAAAGCGGTCCGCGTCGTACGGCTTCAGCAGGTAGTCGACGGCGTGCACCTCGAAGGCGCGGAGCGCGTACTCGTCGTACGCGGTCACGAACACCACGTGCGGCATCGCGCCGGGGTCGATGGCCTCCAGCACGGCGAAGCCGTCCGCGCCGGGCATCTGGATGTCGAGAAAGACCAGGTCCGGCCGCAGCCGCTCGATCATCTCCACCGTCTCGGTGCCGCTGGCGGCCTCGCCCGCGATCTCCACCTCCGGATCGGCGTCCAGCAGGCGGCGCAGCTTGGCGCGCGCGGGCGGCTCGTCGTCGGCGATCAGGACGCGGACAGGCTCCACGCCTCCTCCTCGCGCGCGGCGGTTCCGGACTCGCGGAACGGCATCGTCATCCTCACGATCAGGCCGCTCTCCGGCGCTTCGTGAAACTCCAGCGACTGCGCGTCGCCGTACAGCGCGCGCAGCCGGTCCGCCGTGTTGGTCAATCCCACCCCCGTGCCGATGGCGGACGCGCCGCGCAGCCCCGGCCCGTTGTCGCGAACCTCGACGATCAGCCGCTCGCCCATCCGCCACGCCCGCACCCGCACCTCCGCGGGCTCCGGCGGTGGCGGCGCCCCGTGGCGAAGCGCGTTCTCCACCACCGGCTGCAGCAGCAGCGCCGGCACGCGCGCGCCGCCGATCCCCTGCTCCACGTTCACCTCCACGCGCAGCCGCTCGCCAAAGCGGGCGCGCATCAGCTCCAGGTAGCGCTCCAGCACCTCCAGCTCTTCGGAAAGCGGAATCTGCTGGTCGCGCGAGGCGCGCAGGCTGGCGCGCAGCAGCTCCGACAGGCTGGCCACCATCCGGTCCGCCCGCTCCACGTCCTCGTACATCACGGACGAGACGGCGTTGAGCGCGTTGAACAGAAAGTGCGGCTGCAGCTGCGCGCTCAGGTTCTGCAGCTGCGCCCGCGCCAGCCCCGCCTCCAGCTGCGCCACCCGCAGCTCCCGCTCGCGTGCGGCGCGGTAGCGGTCCAGCAGGACCACGAACGCCAGGATCACCACGTACAGGATGGCGCCCTTGGGCAGCTCCATCAGGTAGCGCAGCGGCATCCGCCCGTAGTCGTACTGCCCCAGCCCCAGCAGCGGAAAGAGGAGCGAACGCGCCGCCCAGTTCCACGTGGTGGACGCGGCGGAGAGCGCCAGCAGCCCGCCCACGTGCGCCAGCGCCCGCCACCGCGGCGCGGGCGGGTAGCGCCGCGCCAGGCGGATGGCGAACGGCGCGAGGAGCATGGCACCCCACGCCCCGGTCAGCTCCTCCACCAGCGGCTCCAGCGCGGGCGTGGGGTAGCCGCGCACCACGTCGTCCAGCCAGTAGTAGGCGAACGAGAGCAGCCCCAGCAGGGTAGCGACGGCGAACGCCACGGGCCAGCTCCACGGAAAGTCCCGCGCCTGCGCCGGAGAAGGCGCGGGAGGGTTCCGCGGGGGAACGGCCGCCGTCACGCGGTGTCCAGAGCCGGCGCCGGCGCGTCCCCCACCAGGCGGGGCGGCGCGGGAACGGTGCGCGGCGCGGCGGGCGGGTTCTTCATCCCGAACAGAAAGCGGGTGACGCGGTACGGGCGCACGAGCAGGTCGTAGATGGCGATGGTCAGCGCCAGCGAGACGAAGCTGGTGAACCAGAACTTGGCCCACACCCCGTCCGGCGCGCGGATCACGTAGAAGGCGATGACGACGATGACCGTCTGGTGCAGCAGGTAGAAGGGATAGATGCCTTCGCTCGCATAGTCCAGAATCCGGTTCCGAAAGGCGAGGTGGCGGCGCCCGAATCCCAGGATCGCCAGCACCCAGAACCACGCGTTGAACCCCTGCAGCACCTGCAGTGCCGCGTTCCCGGCATTGTATCCCCACTCCGGCTCCGCGCCGTTCCAGCGCAGGTAGTTGATGATGACGATGGACGCCGCCGCCAGCAGCAGCGAGGTGCGCCGGTTCGTCTCCATCCACCGCCACGCGCCCTCCGCCTCCGCCAGAAGATAGCCGAAGATGAAGAATCCGAAGTAGTAGACCAGGTGCCCCCAGTCGTCCACCACGTTCTGCGGCCCGGACCAGCGCACGTACAGCGTCGCCAGGACGAGGCCCAGCGGCAGGCCCAGCAGGTAGAGCGCCGGCCCCGCCAGCCGCGCCCCGATGGCCGCGCGCATCCCGCGCCCGCGCTCCGACCGCAGGTACAGAAAGAGCGGCAGCGCGGCCAGGGAGTACAGGAACAGGTAGGCGATGAACCACAGGTGGTGCCAGCTGGTGTTCCCCTCCGGGTACGGCCGCCCCTGCAGCACCGAGGGCCAGAACTCCAGGTACGATCGATACGATGCGCCGTCCGCCAGCCGCTCCATGTAGATCTGCGGCGGCACGATGGCCAGGATGCCGAACGTCAGCGGGATCAGCAGCCGCCGCGCGCGCTCCCGCAGGTAGCCCCGCGCGGGCCGGAACCCAAGCGCGTACGCCGTCCCCACGCCGGAGATCAGAAAGAGCAGCGCCATCCGCCAGCGCGAAAGGAAGTAGTTCGCCTCCATCAGCAGCGGGCTCGTCTCCCCGTTCTTGAGGTGCCAGTCCCACTCCGCCACGTACGGCATGGCCGAGTGGAAGAAGAGAAGGAGCAGGATGGCGATCACCCGCAGCCAGTCCAGCTCGTGCCGCCGCGCCCGCGCCGGTGCGTATGCGTTCATGTGGATGGGTCCCGGTCGATGACGATCGTTGCGTGCGCGGACGTTCATCCGCGTCACGCCCGGAATCTCACACGATGGAGGACGGCGCACGGAAGCATCCGTGACGAGCGGGACCGCGCGCCGCCGAGCGGGACGTGCGCGGGGCGAACGGGACGGGCGGACGGACGCGGGGTATGGAACGCGGCGATGGTTTTGCGTTGGATGCCGCGGCCTCACCGGCAGACCCCGGGCTGAAGCCCGGGGCTATGACTGCCACAAGCCCCGCCCCGGGCTCGCGGAGCTCGCCCGGCGGGGCTTCACCCGCGGGAACGTGCCGGAGGATTTCGGCCGGGGAGTGCCCCAGCCACGGCGTACTCACTTTCGCACTTTCGCACTCACGCACTCACGCACCCGGAAGATGGCATCCAACCCCCTGCGCGACCTCTTCTTCGGCCCGGACCGGCAGGCGCTGGTGACCGCGGTGGAGCCGCGGCGCACCTTCGCGGACGTGGTGCTGCCGCCCCCCACGCGCCGCGCGCTGGACAACGCGCTGGTGCAGATTCGCAAGCACGACATCCTCTTCGGCGACTGGGGGCTGGGTGAACGGCACGAGAGCGGCCTGGGGCTGGCGTTCAACTTCGCCGGGCCGCCGGGGACCGGAAAGACGATCTGCGCCGAGGCCATCGCCCACGCCCTGGGCAAGAAGCTGCTCGTGGTGCGCTACAACGAGCTGGAGAGCCAGTGGGCGGGCGCCACGGCCAAGAACGTGGCCGCCGTCTTCGCCAGCGCCCAGGAGCAGGACGCCGTGCTCTTCTTCGACGAGGCCGACGCCATCGCGGGGCGGCGCTTCACGTCCATGGACCAGGGCTACCAGCGCGAGGCCAACGCCGTCGTCAACGTGCTGCTCCGCGAGCTGGAGGAGTTCCCGGGC
>DATABT010000346.1:0-2813 GCA_036259455.1 Longimicrobium sp.
AGCCGGCCTGCGCCAGCTCGCCGGCGGCGTTCAGCACGCGCACCATCGCTCCCTCCACCGGCGCGCCGGACGCGGCATCCGCCACCGTTACGCGCACGGTCTGCGCGGGCAGCGGCGTGGCGGCCAGCAGCGCGGCGCAGAGGGGGAGGACGGCGCGCATCCTCATCTACCACTTCTCGCGCGTCCAGTAGTTGATCATCCCGCAACGCGGCTCGGAATACCGTCGCAGGTCGCGGGGGATCTGGCTGGGCACGTGGTAGACCTCCACGCCCACCACGTCGCGCGGACGGTACCAGAAGTCGATCTCGTTGTGGCCAAGCGCCACGTCGAACGAGCTCATCTCCGGCGGGCGCCCGTTGAGCAGAATGGTGAAGCATCCCCACCCGCGCGTGCTCACCGGCGTGCGCGGCGCCAGCCGTCCCGAGCAGCCCGTGGGCGGAGCCCAGGGAGCGCCCTGGGCGCGGAAACTCATGATGCTCGTCTGGCGCGAGCTGGCGCGCTGGCTTGCGCAGAAGGGCGTGACCACCTTCAGGTCCGGCACGCCGTACAGCAGGTCGCCGATGTAGGTGGAGTGGTAGCGCTGGGTGAGGTACGCGGGATCCAGGAACACGCCGTCTTCCGTGTGGCTGCGGCGCAGAAAGGCGTGGCGCCCCCGCTCCTCTCCCTCGCCCGGCGCGACGACGAGCACGGTGTCCAGCATGAGCGGGCGGCCGCGCAGGTCGACGGAAAGCGACGCCTGCGCGCCCGCGACGGTCAGCGGCGCGCTGGCCTCGTGGAATCCCGCGCGCCGCACGAACACCTGGTACGCTCCCGCCGGCACGCGCAGCCGCAGCATGCCGTCCTGTCGCGTGAACCCGGCGCGCACCACCACGCCCGCCGCGTCTTCCACGCGCACCATCGCGCCCCCGACGGGCGCGCCATTCGCCGCGTCACGCACGGCGATGTGCACCGTCTGCGCGGCGGCGGAGGCGGCGACCAGCTGCAGGAACAGGGGGATGAGGAGATTCGTCCAGCGGCGCGGGCGTGGATCGGCGGCGGATTTGCGGAGCATGGGCATGCGATGGAGGAGGATGGTCGCAAACCACGGGGCCCGATGTCTACCTTGCCCAATCCGAGGAGTTCCGGCAAGATTTTGCAAACTGCAACCGTTGCAGCGAAAGGCGGTGCCGCATCACCCCCCGCCGATCCGCGGCTGCCGATCCATCCCCGTGTGGATCAACGGGATGCGATCCGGCTCATCCGCGGCATCCGCGTTGCCTGGGCGGGATGTGCATCCTCCGCATCCAGGAGATCCGTCCGTGTTCATCCACCGAATCATCATCCCCACCCTCCTTCTGTTTGCCGCATGCAACGGCGGCGGTCCCGCGGGTCCGCCGGACGATGACGGCGGCGCGGGAACGCCGGGGCTGGGGCCGAACGCCAGCCTGCAGGGGCGGCGGCCGTTTCCCGCGGACAACCCGTGGAACACGGAAATCTCCGGCGAGCCGGTGGACGCCAACTCGGCCACGCTGATCGCGGCGTGCGGCAACCGCGGGCTGCACGCGGACTTCGGCACGGTGTGGAACGGCGCGCCCAACGGCATTCCGTACGTCGTCGTCGCGGGGTCGCAGGCGCGCGTGCCGGTGACCTTCGAGTACGATGGCGAGAGCGACGCCGGCCCGTATCCCGTTCCCGCGGACGCGCCGGTCGAGGGCGGGCCCAACGGCACGGGCGACCGGCACGTGCTGGTCATCGACCGCGACAACTGGAAGCTGTACGAGCTGTACGACGCGCACCCGGTGAACGGGGGACAGAGCTGGCGGGCGGGCTCCGGCGCCATCTTCGACCTGAACAGCAACGCGCTGCGGCCGGCGGGATGGACGTCGGCGGACGCGGCGGGGCTCCCCATCTTTCCCGGTCTGGTGCGCTACGACGAAGTGGTGGAGCAGAAGGAGATCCGCCACGCGCTGCGCTTTACCTGCCCCACCACGCGGCGCGCGTACGTACATCCCGCGCGCCACTTCGCCAGCAGCCGCACGGACGCCGGCCTGCCGCCGATGGGGATGCGCGTGCGCTTGAAGGCCGGCTACGACGTGAGCGGCTTTTCGCCCAACGTGCAGGTGATCCTGAACGCGATGAAGAAGTACGGGATGCTGCTGGCGGACAATGGCAGCGGATGGTACGTGAGCGGCGCCCCCGACCCGCGCTGGAGCGACGACGAGCTCGCCACCCTCAGCCGCGTGCGCAGCACCGACTTCGAGGTGGTGCGCATGGGGACGATCGTCACGCAGTAGAGCGCCGGTGGGGCCAAACCGTTCAACACGAATGATATGATTTCCTGAGGGAGGCGCCGCGCTGCACCCGTTCCGCGAGATGGGGCCAGGGCGCCGACCGAAGGATCTCGCCGGCAGAACCGGGGGCCGGCTCCCCGCTCCAGGGCCGGCCCCGCGGTGCGGAAGAGGAGATCCTTCGGTCGCGCGCAAGGTGTTGCGCGCGTTCGGGTTCCGGGCGGCGCTCCCTCGGGAAATCACGCTCGTTGCGCGCGTCGGCGATGCGGAGCCCACATCCTCAGGACCCCGGCAGGCGGGCGATCCCGGTGCGCGGATCGAAGACGGCGCCGGGGGGGAGCAGGTGCATCCGCACGTCCGCGGTGCCCAGCACGGGCGCTTCGCGGGGGTGACGGGCGCGCCGGGCGTCGTAGATGAACACGGCGTATTGGCTGGAGCGGAGGGCGGGCCGTCGCCGAGGTCAAGCGGCTCACGCGGTTCGAGGCGGCTCACACGGTCTGATCGCTCGATGGAAAAGGCGCCCCCGCGGACCGGTTCCGCGGGGGC
>DATABT010000347.1:0-7556 GCA_036259455.1 Longimicrobium sp.
GCCGCCCTCCACGGCCGGGGGGCGGCGCATCGAGACAAAGGTCGGTCATGTGCGATCCCGTCCTGACGAATATTCTCCAGGGGCCCCGGCGGCCGGCCGGGGCGCTCCATCATTCACCGTCCCCGTCAGCTTCGCGGCGGACCCGCGAACATCTGGGCCATGGTGCCCTGCGTGTAGTCGGCGGGAACCTGGAAGAGGTCGTCGGACACGGGATCGCGCCGGACGGACGTGACTTCGGTGAGGGTGAGCACCACCCCCTCGCCGCCGCCCATGAACGGGGGGGCCTTGGCCGCCGTGCGCACCACGAGCGGGTACCCCAGGCGCTCCGCCGCCTCCAGCACGGCCGAGGTGCCCAGGGGCGACATGGCGCGCAGGCGGCGGTTGGCCTCGTCAAAGCGCGCAAAGGCGGCCAGCAGCTCCGGCGACACCCACGCCTCGCCCGCCCCGCCGCCGCCGGTCACGCGCAGTCCGCGGACGGTGTAGCCGTCGAGGGTGCGCTCTCCCAGCTCGGTCACCGCGGGGGCGGCCTCCGCCTCGGGCGCGGCCGCGCCGCCGGAGGCCGCGCGGGCCATGCCGCGCATCCGCTCGGCCATGGCGCGGGCGTCATCGGCCGTGATGACGACGATGCGCCTGCTGGCCGGCATCACCATCATCGCCAGCCCCTCGCTTCCGTGCAGCAGGGTGTACGCGCCCGCCATGGGCCCGCGCGCGCCGCCAATGCCGTCGATGCGCATGCGGTCGCCCTTCACGGTGATGGTCACCTCCTGCCGCTGCACCAGCCCGGAGTCCAGCGCGGCCACCTGCTCGGCCGGAACGTCCAGGAGGGCGGCGGGGTCGCTCACGGCGCCTCCCGCCAGCTTCTCCGTACCGCCGGGAAGGACGGTGAGCACCCGCTGCGTCAGGACTCCCTCGAAGTCCTGGGCCACGGCCCGGCCAGCCATCGAGGAGGTGGCCGCCAGGCAAAGCAGAGTCACATGACTGAGCCTCATCGGGATCGTCTCCAGTGATGGGTCGGTTGTGCCCGGGGCGCCCGCCCCGGCGCAAAGCCTGTCTCTGCGTCGCTGCCGTCCGGTGGTTCCTCCCGCGTAAGGGGGTCGTTGTCCATCGCGAGCCTGGCGTAGCCGTGAGAACGGCTCCGCCCCGCGGTCCATCCCGGCGGACCGATGGCGCCGTTCACAGGGCCGGCGCGGAGGCCAGCGCGGGCGGGGCGGCCCGGCGCCGTTGCGGCTCCGGAGGCGCCTCGCCGGGGTTGGCGAAGCGGTCGCCGTCCACCCGCGCCTGCCGTTCGTACAGCCGGCGGTACAGCCCGTCCGCCGCCATCAGCTCGTCGTGCGTGCCGCGCTGCACGATGCGCCCTTCGCCCAGCACCAGGATCTGGTCGGCGCCGCGGATGGTGGAAAGGCGGTGCGCGATGACGAAGGTGGTGCGCCCCTCGCGAAGGGATTGCAGCCCTTCCTGGATGAGCGCCTCGCTCTCGCTGTCCAGTGAGCTGGTGGCCTCGTCCAGGATGAGGATGCGGGGATCGGCCAGCAGGGCGCGCGCGATGGCCACCCGCTGCCGCTGTCCGCCGGAAAGCTTTACGCCGCGCTCGCCCACCACCGTGTCGAGCCCGCGGGGAAAGCGGTCCACGAACTCGTCGCAGCGCGCCAGCCTGGCGGCCCGCATCACCTCCCGGTCGGTGGCGCCCGGCCGGGCGTAGGCGATGTTCTCGCGCAGGGTGCCGTCGAACAGGAAGTTGTCCTGCAGCACCACGCCCAGGTGGCGCCGGTACTCCGCGGGGGAAAGGCGGGTGAGGTCGCGCCCGTCCACCAGCACCCGCCCGCCCGAAGGCGCGTGAAAGCCCATCACCAGGCCGATGAGCGTGCTCTTTCCCGCGCCGCTGGGGCCCACCAGCGCGGTGGTGGTGCCCGGGGCGGCGCGGAACGACAGGTTGCGCAGCACCGGCTCGTCGGCCGTGTAGCCAAAGCTCACGTCGTCGAACACCACCTCGCCCGCCAGCGCGCGCACGGGCTCGGCGCCGGGGTTCGCCTGGTCCTCCGTGGGCTTTTCCCGCACCTCGCGCACGCGGTCCAGCCCCGCGAACGCCTCCGTCACCTGCGTGCCGATGGCCGACACCTGGATGAGCGGCCCCACCATCAGCCCCACGAAGAAGATGTACATCACCAGGTCGCCCAGGGTCATGGCGCCGGAGAGCACGGCCCGCCCGCCGGCGACCATGATCAGCACCCCCGCCCCGCCGATGACCAGCGACGACAGCGACATCATCCCCGCGTTCAGCAGCAGGGCACGGCAGACGGTGCGCAGCACGCGGTGCACCCCCCGGGCAAAGGCCCGCTCTTCGCGGCGCTCCTTGCCGTAGGTCTTCACCACGCGGATGCCGGCCAGTGCCTCCGTCAGCCGGCCGTTCACCTCGGCCGTCAGCTTGCCGCGCTCGCGGTACAGGGGGCGCAGGCGCCGGAAGCAGGCGGCCATGGCCCCGGCAAAGCCCAGCAGCAGGGCCAGGATGCCCAGCGTGAGCGCCCAGTTCAGCCAGAGCAGCACCCCCAGGGCCAGCACGGACGAGAGCAGGCCGCCGGCCAGCTGCAGCAGCCCCGAGCCGACCAGCGTCCGCACGCCGTCGGGGTCGTTCATCACCCGCGCCGCCAGCACCCCGGTCCTGGTGGCGTCGAACTCGCGCACCGGCAGCCGCAGCACGTGGGCGAGCACGGCCCGCCGCAGGTCGGTGATGGCGCGCTGCCCGGCCACGCTCACCACCCGGGCCAGGGCCAGGCCCGTGGCGGCCTGCACCACGGTGGCCAGCGCCGCCGCCGCGGCCAGCCAGGGAAGAAGCGAGGCGCGGCCGGCGGCCAGAACCTCGTCCACCAGGTACTTGGAGCTGGCGGGAAGCACCAGCCCCGCCACCCGGCCCACCAGCAGCAGCACCGCACCCACGGCCAGGGTGCGCCGGTGCTTCCACACCAGCGCGCGGGCCTCCCGCCACGAACCGGGGGAGATTCGCCCCCGCTGCCCCGCCGCCGTCCCGGCGGGGCGCATCACTCGCGTCTCCATGGTTTCCGTCGCCATCGCGTGTTGGTCCCTACTGCCTCATCCGGTACGGCCC
Organism: Longimicrobium sp.; assembly: GCA_036259455.1. Taxonomy (GTDB): domain Bacteria; phylum Gemmatimonadota; class Gemmatimonadetes; order Longimicrobiales; family Longimicrobiaceae; genus Longimicrobium. The sequence continues at coordinate 3,101 of DATABT010000347.1, forward strand.
GCCGGAGAGCGCCTCCTTGACCACGGCGGGCACGCGGGCCCACTGCGCGGGCGTCAGCAGCGTGCGGGCGTCCTCCACCGCGGCCTGGATGGCCAGCCGCCCGTCGCGGATCACCGGGCCCATCACCGTCATCCACGCCGTCATGTCCTCGCCCGCGGCCTTGAGCCGGGCGAGCCCGTCGGTCCTGAGCACCGCCAGCCGCGATTCCAGCGTGTCGGCCCGTGCCTTCAGCGCCGCCGCCTGTTCCGCCGAGAGTCCCAGCGAGTCGCGCATGTCGGCCAGGAGCTGCACCGGGTTGTCGAACACGCGGTCCAGGATGGCGGCGAAGTCCGGCGGCCCGCCTCCCCCCCGCCGCTCGCCGTCGCCGCCCAGCCCGCCGAAGGCCAGCGAGCTGAAGGCGGCGAACGACGACGGCGGCGCGCCCACGGCCACCCGCGCCGAGAGCTGCACCTGCATGGGTGCCCCGAAGCCGTACCGCGAGTTCAGCGGCCGACCGAAGTCGCGGTTCACCTCGTAGCGGAAGGCGCGCTCCGCCGCGTCCCATCCGCGCGCGTACAGCAGCACGGGGTCGGTCACGGGGTACTGGCCCCAGCCGCGCGCCCCCTCGGCACCGTGCAGCAGCCGGTCGATGCCCGCGGGGAGGTTGGTGACGTCCACGCTCAGGGTGACCCGGCTCCAGGTGGAGTCCCGCGGCTTGAACGAGGCGCGCAGGTCCACCGACGCGTACCAGGGACCGCGGCAGCTGTTGCGTGCCGCCACCCGGCCCAGCTGCGCCCGCAGGCACTCCCGCGCGCGCCCCGGCGCCCGCGCCAGCAGTTCGCCGATGCCCGCCCCGGCGGGATCGTCCCCCGCGGGATCGAAGACGAACGCGCGGTCGTTGCGCACCCCGTCGCCGTTCACGTCGCCGGCGGCCAGGGGCGTGTACGGCGCGCCCGACATCGCCCGCCCCACCAGCGTGAGGTCCAGCGACGACAGGACGGGAAAGGCGGCGACGGCCGTCAGCACGTGGCGCCGGTCCAGGTCGCCGGGCGCCCACTCCGGCCGGTTGGGGTCGCCCCCGGTGGCCGCCGAGGCAAAGCCCTGGGCGGGCGAGCAGCAGGAGAACGACGACTGGTCCCGCGTGCGCGAAAGGGTGTACGCCAGCTGGAAGAAGATGCGCGGCGGCGCCACCCCGTTCAGGCTGAACGTGGCCTGCACAGTCTCGGAGCCCAGCCCCGAGTGCACCTGGTAGACGCCGCCGAAGTCCGGGTGCACCCGCGAAGTGGCCGGCGCCACCTCGCCCGAGGGCGGCACGGCGGCGGGATCGGCGAAGAAGGGGCGGCCGCCCTCGCGCGGCAGGGGAACGGCGCGGCGGGTGTCCAGGTTGAGGTCGCGGACGCCGTACAGCCCCACGCCGCGCGACCAGCCGACGTCCACCGACCCGTTCAGCGGCCCCCAGACGGGCGTTTCGAACCCCAGCGACGCGCGCCACGAGCGAGGAGCGCCAAAGCGTGGATGGAAGAGCGACACCGTGGGGAGGGGCGCGGCGCCGGTGGCCCCGTCCCGGCAGGCGGTGGGGATGGCGCCCGCAGCCGCGCGGTACGCGCCCCAGTCCGGCACGGGCGCGGCCTCGCCCACGCACACCAGCCGCCGGTCCGACGCGGTCAGCCCCGTCTGCTCCAGGGCGGCGGCGTACAGCGCCAGCGGCGCGCGCCCGCGGAACTCGCCCACGCCGCCCCGCACCACGCGGCTGGCGCCGGGCCCGGTGCGGGCGAGCCGCCAGCTGAACCCCAGGCGCGGGCTCACGTGCACCTCGGCCGGAAAGCGGTCCGTCTTCTCGCCGAACAGTTCGGAGACGCGCGGGTTGGGGGCGGGGGCGCCGTCCAGCCGCGTGGCCTCGGCCCGCAGGCCCAGGGTAAGCTGCAGCCGCGCACTCGGGCGCCACGAGTCGCCCGCATACAGGGCGGCGGAAAGCGCCCCGCCCTCCGTGTCCCGCCCGTCCAGGGCGCGGGTGAAGGCGGCGGGGCGGCGCGCCTCCAGGTCCGCCAGGGAGCGGAAGGTGAAGGTCCCCAGCGCGTCCGGCTCGCCCTCCTGCGCAAAGCGGGAGTGGAGCAGCTGCGCGCCCAGCTTGATCCGGTGGCTGCCGCCGGCCAGCCGCGACAGCTCGCCCGCCCACTCCGCGGTGCGCTCGCGGGTGCGCGAGGGAAAAAAGCGGTCGCCCCCGAAGGCGAACGACGACACGCGCGGCGCCCCGTCGTCCCCGTGCGAAAGCACCTCCACCCGGGCCTCGGGCAGGGCCGCGTACCCGTCCAGCCGCCGCTCGTCGGCGGCGTACGACGCGCGCATCTCGCCCACCCAGGTGTCGCCCAGGCGCGAGGTGAGCGTGAGCCCGGCCAGCGCGTTGCGGGTGCGGCTCTCGCCCCCGTTCTCCCGCAGTTCCAGCGGGCCGATGCGCGCGTGGTCCTGCCCGGACGCCGCGCCGAACAGCCGCAGGGCCAGGTTGTGGCGGTCGTGCAGGGCCCAGTCCAGCCGCAGCAGGGCCGAGCCGGACTGCTGGGTGCGCGCGAACCGCCCCACCTGGCCCTCCAGCGGCGCGCCGTACACGCGGCTGACGATGTCCAGAAAGCGGGCCGCCGAGTCGGGGTGCACGCCCAGCCGGTCGGCGGCGCGTCCTCCGAACAGGAAGGCGGCGGGCGCGTCGTCGCGGCGCTGGGCCTGGGCCGACGCGAAGTAGAACAGCCGGTCGCGCACCAGGGGCCCGCCCACGCCTCCGCTCAGCCGCAGCAGCGAAACGCCGCTGGACCACGGGGCCGCGGCGCCCAGCCCGGGGGCGGTGCGGCGGAACACGGGCGAAAGGGAGCCCTGCACCTGGTTGGTCCCCGCGCGGGTGGACAGGGACACCTGCCCGCCCGTGAACTGGCCGCGCGCCACGTCCCAGGTGTTGGTGAGGACGGCCATGGAGCGCAGCCCCTCCGCCGGAACTCCCGTGGACGAGGCCCCCGTGAGCGCCGAGCCGAACGAGGCGCCGTCGACGGTGGTGGCGTTCAGCGCCGTCCGCTGCCCGGCGATGGAGAACGCGGCCAGCGTGTCGCCGCCCCCCAGGGTGACCACGCCGGGCGCCAGGCGGGCCAGCGTGGCCGGGTCGGCGTCTTCCAGGGGAAGCAGTTGCATCAGCTCGCGCGACGCGCCGCGGCCGGACGAGCCGGCCTCGCCGCGGCCGGGCCCGGGACGCGTTGCCCGGACCTCGATGCCGTCCAGCGCCAGCGGGGCCACGTCCAGCACCAGGTCGGCCGTGAGCGTGGCGCCCCCGTCCCCGCGCTCCACGGTCACCACCCGGTCCGCCATCCCCAGGAACGAGGCGCGCACGCGGTAGCGGCCGCCGCCGCCGGGAAAGGCGATGACGTACCGGCCCGACGCGTCCGTGATGGCGGTGCGGGCCTGCTGGGTTTGCAGGGAAGTGGCGGTGACCCGGGCGCCGGAAAGGGGCGCGCGGTCGGGGCCGGCGACCCGGCCGGTGAGCACGTCCGTGGGCCCGGGCTGGGCAGCCGCGGGCGGAGTGGCGAGGAGCAGCAGGGTGAGTGCGAATGCAGCAGCCGTCTTCATCTGGCGCACGCGCAGTCAGGGGCGTGCCGCCGGCCACCCACGGGCCGGATGACGCGCCGGTCCATCGGTTTCGCGGGACGCCTCCCGGCCCCGCGGGGACAAGGTCCGGAGCCGGACGATTTCCGGCCCCTGGTGCGTCGGGTGGCCCGCGCGGTTTCTCCCCAACCCGTGCGCGCGGGCACCCGCGCGAAGACGATATTTGCGTCGCGGCGGACCGTCAAGGGGGTCTTTATTCGCCGAAAACGGATGTGTCCGCCGCGCGACGGACCTCCACGGTCCCGGCTTGCTCCAGCTCCGCCGCCACCCGCCGCGCGTCGCCCACGGCCACCACGGAGAGTCGTTCCGCGGCCAGCCAGCGGCCGGCGACCCGGGCCACCTGCTCCGGAGTGACGGCGGCCAGGCGCCCGGCGTAGCCCTCCCACACGTCATCCGGGTAGTCGTACACCGCACGGTCCACCAGCTTCTGCGCAAGCCCGCCGTTGGTCTCCATCTCAACGGGGAGCGAGAACGCCAGCGCGTTTCTCGCCAGCCTCAGCTCGTCCTGGCCGGGGGGCTCGGTCGCCAGCCGCGCCACCTGGGCGCGGATCTCTTCCAGCGCGCGGCCGGCGGCGCCGTTCTCCACCGCGGCGCGGACGGCGAAGTGGCCGCCCGCCCGGCGAAACCGCACGCGGGCCCGCGCGCCATAGCTCCACCCCTTCTCCTCGCGCAGGGTGCGGTTCAGCCGCGAGTGGAACACACCGCCCAGCACCGCGGCCGCCAGCGTGAGCGCCCACCGCTCCGGGTGCCCGGCGGGCACCGCGGGCGCGCCCACGCGCAGCTGCACCTGGGGGAGCCCCGGGCGGTCCAGCAGGACGATCCCCGAGGGCGGGGGCGG
>DATABT010000348.1:0-2076 GCA_036259455.1 Longimicrobium sp.
CCTGCTCGCGCGGGCTGCGTCCGAGGTGTGGCCCGCCCTGATTTTGCGAGAAACTGTCATTCCGAAGGAGCGCCCGCGCGAACCCTCCCGTGCACAAACCCATTGGCGCGACTGAGGAATCTACTCGCCCGCGCAGGTGCACCGCCGGTTGGCATGGACCCACCCGTGCAATCCGCGCAGGCGGATTTCGCGCTTTTCCAGCGGCGAATTTATTCGCCCCGGCTGGGGCTCCGGCGGATCCGCTCTGGTCCCTCGCTCCGGCTGACACGCTCGCGCTGGATCGCTAACCTTCGAACCTCCATCCCCACGGCACATGGCCTCGGACCGCCTCGGCATCGGCATCATCGGCAGCGGGTTCAACGCGCGCTTCCACCTGCAGGCGTTCGTGGCCGTGCGCGACGCGGACGTGCGCGGCGTCTGGAGCCCCAACGCCGCCAACGCAGAATCCGCGGCGGCGATGGCGCGGTCGCTGGACGTGGGGCCGGCGCGGGCGTACGGCTCCATCACGGAGATGGTGGCCGATCCCGTCATCGACGCGCTCTGGCTGTGCGGCCCCAACCACGCGCGCATCGAGAACGTGGAGGAGATCGTCCACGCGATCGAATCGGGCGCGGGGACGGTGCGCGGCATTGCCTGCGAAAAGCCACTCGCCCGCAACCTGGCCGAGGCGCGGCGGGTTCGCGAACTGGTGGAGCGCGTGGGGGTGATGCACGGCTACCTGGAGAACCAGGCGTTCGCGCCTCAGGTGGTGACGGGTCACGCGCTGCTGTGGGCGCGCGGCGCGGCGGCCACGGGGCGGCCGTACCTGGCTCGCGCGGCGGAGGAGCACGGCGGTCCCCACGCGCCCTGGTTCTGGCGAGGCGACCTGCAGGGCGGCGGCGTGCTGAACGACATGATGTGCCACTCCGCCCTCGTCGTGCGCCACCTGCTGACGGAGCCCGGCGCCTCCCTGCGCTCGCTGCGCCCGGTGAAGGTCACGGCCCACATCGCCAGCCTCAAGTGGACGCGCCCCGAGTACGCGCGCCAGCTGTCGGAGCGGTACGGACGGTCAGTGGACTACACGCGCAGCCCCGCGGAGGACTTCGCCAGCCTGACGGTGGAGTTCGAGACGCCGGAAGGCCTGCGCGTGCTGGGCGAGGCGACCACGTCGTGGAGCTTCGTGGGCGCGGGGCTGCGGCTGAGCGCCGAGCTGCTGGGGCCCGAGTACTCGATGTCGTGGAACACGCTGGACACCGGCCTCAAGCTGTTCTTCAGCCGGGCAGTGCGGGGCAGGGAGGGGGAGGACCTGGTGGAGAAGCAGAACGCCGAGACGGGGCTGATGCCCGTGGTGGCCAACGAAGCCGCCGCCTACGGCTACGAAGCTGAGAACCGCCACTTCGTCCGCGCGTTCCTGGGCCGCGAAACCCCGCGCCTCACCTTTGACGACGGCGTGGACGTGGTGGAACTGCTGATGGCCGCCTACCAGAGCGCCGAGCAGGAGCGCACCCTCGCGTTCCCGCCCGAGGGGCTGGAGGCGTTCGTGCCGGCGGTTGCGCGGGGAGAATGGCATCCGGAGGCATAACACTCATGCTCATCTTTGCTCTCAGAAGACCTGAATGCGGAATTTGATGAGAATCAAAATGCCAAAAATGAGCACAACAGCGGCCCAGAATTTTTGCGCAAGTTCCTGATTGTACCTGAATCGATCCCTGCGTGTGGGGAGAGATTGTCCCTTCACGAAAAACGCATGTTCAGCAAGGAACCACAGAGGCACAAGAACAATCCATATTGCATATACCTGAAGGGCCCACCGCAAGTTATCGGAATACGGAGGTTGGGTGATTTTGGCGGCGTCTGAGGGGATCGGAAGCGACAACAACCAGCGCGCAAACCAACCGCCGAGTCCCAGGACAACTGCGGCGGCGATGACTGGAAGATACCATCGCTTGCCATAAAGCGGGCCGCTACCGAATTCAAGGTCGAGTCTCTTCAGCACCTCCTCTTCCGGACTGGTCTCGTCGCAGCCTGCTATCGCACGTTGAACTCGCTCCAACGCGCTTGTCGTCGGACGCTCATTGGCGACTGGTTGTGGGATCC
>DATABT010000349.1:0-4506 GCA_036259455.1 Longimicrobium sp.
ATCAAGGGCTTGCGTCAGGAACTCGGAATCTTAAACACGCTGAGAGCGTGTTCAAGGTTCCGAAGTCCGTCGAGCGGGGCGCGGTACCTGCCCGGGTGAGTAGATTTCTCAGTCGGCGCCACGGACTCCTGCATCGGCAAAGATCACGCGGGCGCCTCCTTCGAAATGACAGGCGCGGCGCGCGACTTCCATTGTACACGGTGCGCGCAGCGCCGAATGACTCAGGATGACTGGGTCTGGCGCGAGCTAGGGCAACAGCCTCCCGCCCGGAATGGCGGACGGGGCGGATTCCCGAATTCACGATCATCATACCAGGGCCATCTCGAAGCCGGGGCGGCCGGGCGCCAGGCACTCCGGCGGCGGCTCCACGCCGGGCGGGGTCACCACGAACAGGCGCGCGGGAAGGTCGGTGAACTGGAATCCGCGAAAGGCCGCGTCCAGCGGGTCGCCCTCGGGGGCAAAGCAGGAGAGGAGCACGTAGCCGCTGCGCCGGTGGTCCGCGTAAACGCGGTCCAGCAGCGCGCGCAGGATCTCCGGATCTCCGGACGGGACCGCCTGGTGCGTGGCGTACAGGTAGCGCAGCTCCTGGCCGGGATCCGGGAGGGGCGGAAAGCGGAAGACGCGCGCGGCCAGATCGTACCCCGTCTTGACCCGCCGCATCTTTCCCCGGTACGCGGCCACGAAGGTGCGCTTGACGGGCGCCGCGTTCCACACGGCAAGGCACCCCGCCAGCGCGCCGTCCCGGTCCTCCGCCAGGAAGAACGACTCGATGCGCAGCCCCGGCCACTCCCGCAGCCGGCGCCGCAGCTCCGCCTCCGGCATGGGCTGGCCGAAGGGGCGGCGGCGCGCGTCCGCGTCCAGGAACGCGGCGATCGCGGGGACGTCGGCCTCCGCCGCGCGCCGCGCGCGAAAGGCGCTCCGCCGCGGCAGCCGTGGAAGGGCCAGGTGCACGTTGCGGATGCGGAAGTCGCGCAGCGGCGTGTAGCGCGGCATCCCCCGCTGGCGGCGGTTCTGCGCCGTCAGCGCACGGAGGGCGCGCTCGTTGCTCGCGATTACCGCCGTCAGGCTGGCGGCGCAGCCGCGCGCGGCGGCGGATTCCGCCAGCGTGGGGCCGTAGACGCGGTTCAGCAGGTGGCGTCCCTGCACGCGCGGCGACAGGCGCAGGTCGCCCAGGTAGCCGACGCGGCGAATCTCCCCGCCCACGTAGCCGTCGCGAAAGACGAGCGAGGCCATCGCCTCCACCCGCCCCTCCTCTTCCGCCACCCAGCACTCCCAGTCTTCCGACTGCAGCCGGAGCAGCGCAGAAAAGTCCGGGTCGCGACGGATGGAGAGGGCCAGTTCCGTCTCCATCGGAACGTCCGCGAAAAGCGCGCACATCGCCGCGTTGTCGTCCGGCGTCGCGCGGCGGAGGTGCAGGAGGCCGGTATCCACCGCCGCCATCGTCACATCCAGAACTCGATGCGGGTGGCGCGCGGCTCCGGCGGCGGCCCCTCCTGGCCGGACGCGGCATGGTCGCGCAGGGCCTCGATGGCGCGATGGATCTCGTCCGCCGCCGTCCCGCTGAACCGCCGCGCCCCGAATCGCCGCAGGTTGCCCGTCTGTACCTCCATGATCCGCACGTCCTGCTGGATGACGGTCCTGGTGTATGGCGGAAGCAGCCACCGCGCGATCGGATTGAAGACGCCGAATCGGAAGGTGATGGCGGTGTACACCATCGCACGGTCCGGCGTGACGGGCGTGATCTGCGAGGTGATGACGAAGCCGCGCCGCTCGCCCCACATGTAGTCCACGCGGGTGATGTTGGGCATGAAGAAGCGGTCCGTGTGCACCATCGGCTTGCCGTCGGGGTTCAGCAGCCACTTGCTGAACCCGATGGAGTCGTCCGGCTGAAAGTACTCCACGTGCACCGCGTCCGCCGTGCGCTCGATGGTCGCCTCGGCGCGCTTGACGTTGGCGGCCTTGCGGAACCAGCCACTGTGCACGAACGCCGTGTGCGGCACGTCCATGAAGTTCTCCACCAGGTCCGTCACGTCGCCGTCGAACGGCGTCAGCATCACGTACGAGCGCCACTCCGGCTCGCCGTGGTGCGGAAAGCGGAAGGGCTCCTTCTCCCCCGCCCGCTCCGGCGTGCCGAGGTAGACCCAGACGAAGCCGTCCTGCTCGCGCACGGGAAAGCGCTCCAGCCGCCGGCCTTCGCGCGCACGCTTCTCCGGCCCCTCGCTGGGGACGATGACGAGCTCGCCCTCGGCGTTGTACGTCCACCCGTGGTAGGGGCAGCCGATGCACCCGTCGAACAGGTCGCCCTTGCTGAGCGCGGCGTTGCGGTGCAGGCAGCGGTCGATGAGCGCCGTCGCCTTTCCGTCGGAGCCGCGGAAGAGGACGATGGGCTCTTCCATGATGGTGACGGCGTACGGTTTTTTCGCCGTCACCTGCCTGGACAGCGCCGCGATGTACCAGTTCTCGTGCAGCGTCCCGCTGCGAAAGCGCATGATGGGCCGCGACTCCGGCGCGTCCGTGGAGCGCTCGCCGGGGCAGCCGGCGATCGCGGGGACGGGGATGGAGGTCTGGGGCGACGTCTGGGCCGGAGTTGCGGCCGGAGTGTGGGACTGCATGGAAGCACCTCGAAAAGCTGGATTCCTTCGTGATGGCGAGCCCCGGCGGGCGCCCCCTCCGGGCGCGTAATCCTCGCCCACCTCCCCAGGAACTCCCGGGGGTCAGTCCGCGGCGAGCGCCTGCTCGGGCGACGGCACGGTCTGGGGCACGGGGGCCTGGCGCAGCAGGTCGCGCATGACGGTGGCGAGGCGGGCGTAGGCGACCACGTCCACCGCCGCCGTCAGGTTGTTGATCAGGCGGAAGTGCGGCTCGTCGCTGGCGAAGAAGATCCCGTCCTCGCCGTGCGTCTTGCCCGCGACGGCGCGGTGGAAGAGGGAGGCGAAGACCATCTCCGCCACCAGCGTTCCGCGGATGGAATTCAGGTGCCGGCGGGCCGTGCCGTCCGCGCCTTCCCCGCCTTCGGCGCGGCCGCGGCGCATCAGGGCGGAGACCATCGCCAGGTCGATGGCATCGTGGCCGACGCCGTACGCCACCTTCCACGAGTGCGTGCGGTAGAGCAGCCACAGCTCCGCCGCGCCACGCGCCGTAAAGCTGAGCAGGTGCGCCTGCAGCGCGGCCCGCGTCGCCGGCGACAGGGCCCGCCGGCGCAGGAGCGCGGCGGGGATCACGAACCAGGAAACGAGCGTGTAGTTGAGCCACAGCACCTTGGGGAGCGACATCGCCCCGCCCATGCAGTTGCCCCGGTTCTGCCGGCGGCCGAACGCGAACACCGCCGCCGTCACGCCGCCGGCCACCAGCGCCCAGACGGGAATCTTCTTCAGCAAGCTCACCGGGCGACCTCCGCCGCCCGCGGCGCGCCGAACGCCTGCGCCCACTCCGTCCCCGCGTCCAGCGCGGGGGGCTTGATGCTGCCCGCGCGCTGCCCACGCGCCGTGCAGACCCGCTCGTACACGCGCTCTCCGTCCGCCACCGCCATCCCCTCGACCGGGTTCAGCTGCCCCAGCGCGCGGCAGAGCCCGTAGTGGTGCGCGTCCAGGAGGATGCGCTCCACGGCGGCGGCCAGGGCGCGCGCGTGGTCCGGCGCGGCCTGTGCGTACAGGCGGTAGCGCGGCGGGTCGCCCCAGGACGGCGCCAGGAGCGCGAAGGGAGGATGGATGCCGGTTTCCGCCGCGGCGCGCACAAGGACGTGCTCCACCAGCTCCGGCGTCAGCTTCTCCCCCGCCAGGTCGCTCGCCCGGTCCGCGCGGCCCACGAAGCGCAGGGTGGGCGTGCGCTCCAGCCATCCCTCCACGCGCACGCGGTCCCTGAGGCGGTACCGGTACAGCCCGCCGCCCGTCGTCATCACCACCTCGTACGTGGCGCCGGTCTCCAGTTCGTGCACGCCGAGCGCGGCGTTCGCGTCCCCATCCGGCAGGAACTCCAGGTAGTGCGACGTGACCGCGGCGACGGGAGCATCCGCGCGAAAGAGGGGGATGGACACCACGCCCTCCGTCGCCAGCAGCCCCTTTCCCTGCACCTCCACCCGCGGAAACCGGCGCCGCATTCCCTCCAGCGCGCGCGCCGCGTGCCCGTCCGCCCAGCAGGAGATCAGCGCCAGCCGCGGCCACACCTGGCCCAGGTCCTCCGGCGCGCGGCGGCCGAAGCGGCGGCGCAGGTCGCTCGCGCGCTCCGGACGCGCGGGAAGCGCACGCTCCAGCGCGTTGCGCAGATCCGGCGCGAGATCGGCGGAGAGGCGGCCGCTTTCCATCTCCCGCAGCAGCGCATCCCATTCCTCGTCCAGCGCGGCGGCGAGCAGGGTGAGGAACGAGGGGCTCCAGACGGAGATCATCGCCAGCTCCGGCATCGCCAGCAGCGCGCGCAGCGTGACGCGGCGGCAGGCGGCCAGGTCGGGGATGCGGGAGACGGCGCGCGGCACGCCCAGCATGCCGTCCAGCAGCGCGCGGACGAACGGCG
>DATABT010000350.1:0-3716 GCA_036259455.1 Longimicrobium sp.
CCTCCGCCGAGCGGAGCTCGAAGCCGCCGACGAACACGGACAACCGCGCCAGGAGCGTCTGATCGAGCGGGCCGAGCAGCTCGTAGCTCCACGCGATCGCCGCCCGCATCGTGCGGAGCCGATCCGGCCGGTCGCGAGCGCCGCCGGTGAGGAGCGGAAGCGCGTGCTCCAGACGAGCGAGCAGCGCGGGCGGAGGCCGCGGCCCGGCCATCCAGGCGCGCACGGCGGTGGCGAGCACGCGGGCCGTGCGGTCGGTCGTCAGCATCCCCAGGTCGTCCGGCGCGTCGGCCCACAGGCGCAGCACCCAGGGATCGCCGCCGTTCACCTCCACCGGCCAATCCAGCTTCCACGCGCGCTGCGCCACCGTCGCCGGCAGGATGGACCGCGCGCCTTCGGTGGACGACTCGCGGCAGACGCCGGCGTAGAGCAGCCCCAGCCCCTCCGCGTTGTCCTGCAGGATGGCCTGCACGTGCACCAGCGACTCGGCGCGGGCCAGCACGTGCGCCACGTCGCGGGCGTGGATCTGGTCGCGGATGCTCTGCCGCACGCGGCGCATCCCCGACCTCACCACGGAGCCGGCCTCCACGAACTCGTGGTACCCCAGGCGCTTGATGGCCGCCATCAGCAGCACCACCGTCAGCGCCGCGCCGCCCAGGGCCGAGATCATCACCAGCCGCGCGGGCCCGAACGCCAGCACCACCCCGAACACCGCCAGCGCCGCGGCCAGCACGTACAGCAACATCACCGCGCGCACGTGCGTGAGCCCGATGGCCAGCAGGCGGTGGTGGAGATGATGCTCGTCGGCGCCGAACACGGGCTTGCCGCGCAGCCAGCGGCGCACGATGGAGAGCAGCGTGTCCAGCAGGGGAAGCGCCAGCACCAGCAGGGGCACGGCGGCCAGGACGGCCGTGGCGCTCTTGGTGGATCCGTGCACGGAAAGGACGGCGACCATGAAGCCCACGAACTGGCTGCCGGAATCGCCCAGAAAGATGCGCGCGGGGCGAAAGTTGTAGCGCAGAAAGCCCAGCAGCGCGCCGCCGAGCGCGGCGCAGACCACGGCGACCTCGGCGTTCCCCAGCATCCACGCCACCACGAAGGTGCTCCCCAGCGCCACCACGCCGATCCCCGTCGCCAGGCCGTCCAGCCCGTCGATGAGGTTGAAGGCGTTCACCACCCCCACGATCCACAGCACCGTGAGCGCCAGCGAAAGCACGCCCACCTGCAGCGAGACGCCGGCGAAGGAGATCTCGTGGATGCGGAAGCCCATCCCGTACGCCACCAGCCCCGCCAGGCACTGCGCCAGCAGCTTGGTCGCCGGCCGCAGGTCGAACAGGTCGTCCAGCAGGCCCGCGAGAAAGATCATCCAGCCGGCCAGCAGCGTCCCCGCCAGGAACGCGCTCCCCGCCGGTACGGCGCCCAGCCGGCCGGGGATGAGCACCGCCGCGCCCAGCGCCGTCGTGGTGGCCAGGCACACCGCGATCCCGCCCAGCCGCGGCACCCGCGGCGCGGCGGGGTCGGAGCCCGGGCGCACGTGTCCGTACACGCCATACGTGGTCACCAGCCGCACGACGGCGGGGGTCACCAGCAGGGCGGAAAGTACGGCAATGGTGAAGACGGAGAGGATCACGAGAGCAGTGCCGGAGGGCGACCCACCACCGATTGCGCAATCATCTGCGCAAATCGCTTGCATACACGTATTTAGAGTAGCCGCCAGAGAGGGTCTGGTCAAGCTTTGCGTAGCAGCGTGTAGCACATGAGAGCGAATGTTTGGCGGATTCCATCCCTGCCCCCCGGGCCTGACGAGCGCCGAAATCCCACTCTCGCCGCGGGATACGTGGATGGGAAGGCGGATGGATTTTCTCCATCCGCCTTTGCGTCACGCGTCGGGCTGCGGAGGCGCTTGTCTCGATGGTCATCATCCCCACGACGTCATCCGGCGAGGGCGTTTCTGACCCCGATCGGCAAGACGTCATCCTGGGTCCCGCGGCGCCGCGCGCACCCTGTACGATGAAAGCCGTCCACGGCGTGCGCTGTCATTTGGAGGGAGGCGCCTGCGTGATCGCCGCCGGTGCAGGAACCGGTGGCGCCGATCGAGAAATCTACTTACCCGTGCTGGTGGCCCGTTTTCTCGCTCCGGTGCCCGGCGTTTCTATCCACTCGCGGAGCGTCCGTGCAACCCGGAACGCGCACGATCCTTCGCGCGGGACCGAAGCACCATCGCCTCTCCGTCGTCGCCAGGCAGGCCCGGGAGGCGCGTCGCCGGCCACACGGTTCTGCCGGCAAGGTCCTTCGGTCCGCGCCAGCGTGATTGGTTCAAGAGAGTTACGAGCGGCGCCTCCCTGAACAGAAAGGGACCGGACGAGGTTCGTCTGAGTGGGGCGTGGCACCAGCACGGGTGAGTAGATTTCTCAGTCGGCGCCATGGCTTTCTGCACCTGCAGCGACCGCGCGGGCGCCGCCTTCGAAATGACAGGCGCGGCGCGAGCGACTTTCATCCGACAGGGTGCGCGTCGCGCCGGATGACTCGGGATGACTGGGTGCGGCGCGAGAGGGGGCAACACCGTGACTCAGAACAGCTCCTGGAGCGAGCGGTCCTGCACCAGTTGCCGCAGCGCGTGCGCCAGCAGCGGCGCCACGGAGACCACGCGCACGATGCCGCGGCGGTCGTCGCAGGGCGGCACGGTGTCGGTGACGAAGAGCTGCTCCACGCCCGCGTCGGCCAGGCGGTCCACGGCGTTGCGCAGCAGCAGGCCGTGCGTGGCGCAGACGCGGAAGCCGACGGCGCCCGCCTCGCGCAGCGCCACCACGCTCTCCACCAGCGTGCCGCCCGTGCTGATCAGGTCGTCGATGATCAGGCAGGTGCACCCCTCCACCTCGCCGACCAGGTGCGTGACCGACGTGCGCGTGCCGCTCTCCCGCCGCTTGTGCAGCACGGCGAGGGGGCGGTCCAGCCGGGTGGCGTACTCCGTGGCGAGCTTTACGCGGCCCGCGTCGGGGGAGACGACCACGGCGTCGGCCGGGAGATCCGGCCCCAGCGCCGCGCAGAGGGTGGGGACGGCGGTCAGGGTGTCGAAGGGGCCGGGAAAGAAGCCCTCCACCTGGTCCGTGTGCAGGTCCAGCGTGAGCACGTGGTCGATGCCGGCCGCGCGCATCAGCAGCGCCACCATGCTGGCGGTGATGGCTTCGCGGCGGCCGTGGCGCTTGTCGCTGCGCGCGTAGCCGTAGTACGGAACGACCGCGTGGATGCGCCCCGCCGCCGCGCGCCGGCACGCGTCGGCGAACACCAGCAGTTCCATCACGTTGTCGTTCACCGGCGGGCAGGTGGGCTGCAGCAGGTACACGTCCTTGCCGCGCACCGACTCCTGCACCTTCACGCTCGATTCGCCGTCGGGAAAGCGCTCCACCTGCGCGGCGCCCGCCCGCACCCCCAGTTCCCGCACCACGGCCTCCGCCAGCGCCGGGTTGGCGCTCCCCGCGAACACGATGAACTCCGCCATCCGCCTCCCTCCCCCGGGTCCGGATTCCGGATTCGTCCTTACCGCACGGTTGTAGCATCCCGCGCGCCCCCGCACAATGGAATTCTGGATCGAATCCAGGAAAGCCATGTCACGCCGAGCAGCCGGGAGGCAGACGAGCTGTGGACCTCCGTGGCTCCTCCGCTGCTCTGCCCCTCTGCTGCTCTGCGTGACATGGCTTTCCTGGATTCGATCCAGAATT
>DATABT010000351.1:0-4199 GCA_036259455.1 Longimicrobium sp.
CCCGGCCGCAGCCCCGTGAAGACGATGGGCACGTCCGTGTACGGCTCCAGGCCGGACAGGCGGATCAGATTCTCCGCCAGCTCCACGATGCGCACCGGCTCGCCCATCTCCAGCATGCAGATGCGCCCGCCCGCGTCCGGCAGCGCCGCCGCCTGCAGAACCAGCTGCACCGCCTCGGGAATGGTCATGAAATACCGCGTGACCTCCGGGTGCGTCACCGTGATGGGCTGCCCCGCGGCCAGCTGCCGCTTGAACAGGGGGATCACGCTGCCGTCGCTCCCCAG
Source organism: Longimicrobium sp. (assembly GCA_036259455.1). GTDB lineage: Bacteria > Gemmatimonadota > Gemmatimonadetes > Longimicrobiales > Longimicrobiaceae > Longimicrobium. The sequence goes on from DATABT010000351.1 coordinate 285, forward strand.
CACGTTGCCGAAGCGCACCGCGCGAAAGTCCGTCTCCGACGCCCTGAGCGCCGGCCAGCCCAGCACGATCTGCTCGGCGAGCCGCTTGGTGGCCCCCATCACGCTGCTGGGGTACACCGCCTTGTCGGTGGAGATGAGGACGAACTTCTCCGCCCCGTAGCGCGCCGCCGCCTGCGCCACCGTAAGCGTGCCGATCACGTTGTTGCGCACCGCCTCCACCGGGTTGTCCTCCATCAGCGGCACGTGCTTGTACGCCGCCGCGTGAAAGACGAAGTCCGGCCGGTGCCGCGCGAACACGCTCTCCATACGCGCCGCGTCCGTCACGTCCGCGATCACGGGGATGATCTCCAGCTCCGGGTGCGCCGCGCGCAGCTCCAGGTTGGCGAAGTACAGCGGGCTCTCCGCCTGGTCCAGCACCAGCAGCCGGCGCGGCCCGAAGCCCGCCACCTGCCGCGCCAGCTCCGAGCCGATGGACCCGGCGCCGCCCGTCACCAGCACCGTGCGCCCCTCCAGGTCGCCGCGGGGGCCGTCCACCCCCAGGTCGATGGTGTCGCGCCCCAGCAGGTCCTCGATCTGCACCTTGCGCAGCTCGCCCAGCCGCGCGCGCCCGTCCAGCAGCTCGCGCATGGAGGGGACGATCTTGAAGTCCACCCCCGTCACCAGGCACGCCTCCACGATGTCGCGCATCTCCGTGCGCGTGGCGCTGGGGATGGCGATCACCAGCAGCTCGATGCCGTCCTTGGCCACCAGCGTCCGCAGGTCCCTGGACGTGCCGACCACGGGCACGCCGTGCAGGCGCATCCCGCGCTTGTCGGGATCGTCGTCCACCATGGCCACGGGGCAGATGTCGCTCTCGCCCTCGCGCTGCGTCTCGCGCAGCAGCCGCTCCGCCGCCGTCCCCGCGCCGATGATGAGCGCCCGCTTGCCGCGCCGCGACCGCCAGGGAAGGAGCCGCTCCTCGCGAAAGGCGCGCACCCCGAAGCGCAGCCCGCCGAACAGGATCAGCGCCGTGATCCAGTCCAGCACCAGGACGGAGCGCGGCAGCAGCGGCCCGGCCCCGTCACCGCTCAGGTCGCCCGTCATGAACAGCGCGAGGAGGAGGAGGACGGTGCTCAGGGTGGTGGCGCGCACCAGGTCGATCAGGTCGCGCATTCCCACGTGGCGCCACCAGCCGTGGAACAGGCCGAAGATGGCGAACGAGGCCATGCGCAGCACCATCAGGTACGGCACGGTGCGCCAGAACAGGTCGATGTACGGGCCGGGTGGCCGGAAGTCGAACCGGAGGGCGAACGCTCCGTAGTACCCCAGCGGCACCAGCAGCAGGTGCAGAAGAAGGACCACGGGCCGGCGAAGGCGCAGGAGGAGTGAAAGCATCCGACTGGCTTGAGGATGAACTGCTCGGGCGGCGCACCCCCGGTGGGCCCGCTCCCGATATGATTGCGTCTCGGGCGGGCGGGAAATGAGGACGTCGGGTGGCGCCGCCGCAGCTATCGTGCCGCGTTTCCACGCCGTGTCCTTTCCCGCCGCGGACGGCCGCTCCGCCGCCCGCCCGCGCCCCCTCCCGCTCAGCCCTGCAGGCCGCGCGCGAACTGCCGGGCCCAGTAGCTGATGATCATGTCCGCGCCCGCCCGCCGGATGGAGGTCAGCGCCTCCAGGTGCGCGCGCGGCCCGTCAATCCAGCCTTTTTCGGCGGCCGCCTCGATCATGGCGTACTCGCCGCTCACGTGGTACGCGCACACCGGGTACCCCGTCTCCTCCCTGACCCGGTGGATCACGTCCAGGTACGCCAGGGCGGGCTTCACCATCACCATGTCCGCCCCCTCCTCCACGTCCAGGCGCGCCTCGCGCAGGGCCTCGCGCACGTTGGCGGGATCCATCTGCGCGGTGCGCCGGTCCCCGAACTGGGGCGTGGATGCCGCGGCGTCCCGGAACGGGCCGTAGAACGCCGAGGCGTATTTCACCGCGTAGGAGAGGATGGCCGTCTGCGGATGGCCCGCCTCGTCCAGGGCGGCGCGGATGGCCCCCACGCGGCCGTCCATCATGTCGCTCGGCGCCACCACGTCCGCCCCCGCCGCCGCGTGCGTCACCGCCATCCGGGCCAGCAACTCCACGGTGGAGTCGTTGTCCACGTCCCCCTCGTGGATGAGCCCGCAGTGCCCGTGGCTGGTGTACTCGCACAGGCACACGTCCGTGATCACCAGCAGCTCCGGCAGCTCCGCCTTCAGCCGCCGCACGGCGCGCTGCACCACGCCGTTCTCCGCGTATCCCTCCGTCCCCGCCTCGTCCTTGTGGTCCGGGATGCCGAACAGGAGCACGGCGGGAATGCCCAGCCGCAGCGCCTCTTCCGCGTCGCGCATCAACTCGTCTTCCGACGTCTGCTCCACGCCCTTCATCGAGGCCACCGGGCGGCGGACGCCCTGGCCTTCGACCACGAACAGCGGCAGGACCAGGTCCTGGGGGCGCACCGTGGTCTCGCGGACCAGGGTGCGCATGGGCTCCGAGCGGCGCAGCCGGCGCGCGCGGTAGGCCGGAAACTTCGGCATCGTCCGTCTATGTTCAGCCGCCGGAACCCGGCGGCGTTCCGTTTCTAGAAGAATACCGCGAGCGCGGCGTCCAGCGCCGACTCGCTCCACCCGTCCCCCGCCTGGTGGCGGCCCGTGGCGCGCACCTCCAGGTGCGGGCGCGGGCGATACGCCACGCCGGCGCGGAACCCGGCGCTCCGTCCCGTGCGGGCGGGAGAATACAGGTTCCCGCCGCCGTGCGCCTGCAGGCTGGCGTCCGACCGCTCGCGCACGAACCCGCGCGCGTCCACGCGCAGCCGCGCGTCCATCACCTCCGCGCGGGCGAACCCCGCCGCCTCCCACCCCTCTCCCCCCAGCGGATGCCCCAGCGGGTGCGACCCGCGTGCCCAGTTGCCGGGAAAGGAGAAGTTGAAGTACCAGGGTCCGTGCCCGCAGCACGCCTCGCCGAAGCGCGCGTACTCCGCTCCCGCCGCCACCTCCGGCGCGCCGGGGAGCGCGGGAAAGAGGACGCCCAGGACCTGTCCCGGCATCTCGTTCAGCGCGCCCGCGCCGTCGTCCGCGCCCCACTCCAGGTAGAGCGTCGCGGGGAGCGCCGCCTCCGTCGGCAGCCGCCAGCGCCCCTCGAACGAGAGCACCTGGTTCTCGAAGGTGCTCCCGCGGATCGCGCCGACCAGCATCTTCAGCACCTTCTCCGCCGTCACCTCCTCGTCCCCGCCAAAGAGCGAGGCGCGGTTCACGGCGAAGCTCAGGCGGCGGTGCGGCTGGAACGAGACGCGCGCGCCCCACAGCCAGGGCTCGTCCGGGTGCCGCGTTCCCCCCACGCGGCTGGCGAAGGCGTGCGCCGCGACGGGGCCGAAGACGCGCAGAAAGCCGGGAAGCCGCACCGGACGCACCGTCTGCGCTTCCACCCGCGGCACCAGCACGCTGCCCAGGACCACGCCGCCGCCCTCGCTCCACCCGTAGCCCACCGGCTGCTTGCCGGCGGAAAGCGAGACGGGCCCCGCCTGCGCCACCGCCTCCCAGCGGGCCAGGTCCGCGCCCATGTCGTCCCATCGCCCCAGCGCCCAGAGCGCCGCGTGGGGCCCCGCCCGCACCGCGCCCGCCGCGTCCACCCGCGCGGTGGAGACTTCCGGCGCCGGGTCCGGATCGCGCCGCGACTCCCCGTATCCCACCGCGGGGGAAAGGCGTCCCCGCTCGCCCGCGTATCCCGCGGCCGCGTGGCCGTTCACGGAGAGGAGGAGGGCGTCGCCGTCCGCGTCTTCTCCGTACTCCGGGAACTCCTCGCGAAAGCGCGCCACCCACCCCTCCGCCAGCCGCGCCAGCCGCGGCGAGCGCTCCGCCGCCACCTCCGCCGCGTGCTCCAGCGCGTCCAGTACCGCGCCGCGCGGCGCGG
>DATABT010000352.1:0-4601 GCA_036259455.1 Longimicrobium sp.
AGCTGCACCCCGCGCCGCGTGGAGACGTGCTGCACGTGCAGCCGGCCGCCGGTGAGCTCCGCCAGCATCAGGTCGCGGGCGATCATCACGTCCTCGGCCTCGTTGGGAATCCCCGTCAGGCCCAGGCGCGTGGCGATGATCCCCTCGTTCATCGACCCGCCGCGCGAGAGGGTCAGCTCCTCTTCGTGCACCGCCACGGGGATGTCGAACGCCAGCGCGTACTCCAGCGCCATCCGCAGCATTCCCGCGCTGCTCACCGGCCGCCCGTCGTCCGTGACCGCCACCGCGCCCGCGTCGATCAGCTCGCCGAACTCCGTCAGCTGCTCGCCGTTCTGCCCCACGGTGATGCACCCCGTCGGGTAGACGCGCGCCCCGCCGGCCCGCAGCCCCTCCGCCAGCACGAAGCCCACGGAGGCGGGGTTGTCGATGGGCGGATCGGTGTTCGGCATCGCCACGACGGTGGTGAACCCGCCCGCCGCCGCCGCCCGCGCGCCGCTCTCGATGGTTTCCTTGTGCTCCTGCCCCGGCTCGCGGAGATGGACGTGCACGTCGATGAGCCCCGGGGCCACGACCAGGCCGTGCGCATCCACCACCTCCGCCCCCTCCGGCGCGTCCAGCCGCTCGCCGACCCGGCCAACGAGCCCGTCCGCCAGCAGCACGTCCAGCACGCCGTCGATCCCCTGCGACGGGTCCACCACGCGCCCGCCGCGGATCAGCACCGGCCTCATTCCGCGCCTCCCTTGGCCGCTTCCGCCTGCTCCGGCGCGCCGCCGGCCAGGAGGTAGAGGACGGCCATCCGCACCGCCACGCCGTTGGTGACCTGTTCCAGGATCACGCTGTGCGGCCCGTCCGCCACGTCGCTGTCGATCTCCACGCCGCGATTCATGGGGCCGGGGTGCAGGATGAGAAGGTCGCGTTGCGCCGCCTCCACGCGCCTGCGCGTAACGCCGAAGACGCGGTTGTACTCGCGCAGGCTGGGGATGAAGCCGCCCTTCATCCGCTCCAGCTGCAGGCGCAGCACGTTCAGCACGTCGGCCCAGGCGATGGCGTCCTCGATGCGCGTGAAGGCGGTGACGCCAAGCTCCTCCACGCACGGCGGCAGCAGCGTGCGCGGCCCGCAGACCGCCACCTCCGCGCCCAGCGTTCTGAGGCCGTGGATGTTGCTGCGCGCCACCCGCGAGTGCAGCACGTCGCCGCAGATGCACACCTTGAGGCCCTGGAGCGAGCCGCGGTACTGGCGGATGGTCATCAGGTCCAGCAGCCCCTGCGTGGGGTGCTCGTGCTTGCCGTCGCCCGCGTTGATCACGTTGCTCTGGATGCGCTCCGCCAGGAACTGCGCGCTTCCCGACGCGTGGTGGCGAATCACCACCATGTCGATGCGCATCGCCTCCAGGTTGCGCGCCGTATCCACCAGCGTCTCGCCCTTGGCCACGGAGCTGCCGGCCGTGGAGATGTTCACCGTGTCGGCGGAGAGCCGCTTTTCGGCGAACTCGAAGCTCACGCGCGTGCGGGTGCTGTTCTCGAAGAAGGCGTTGACGATGGTCTTCGTCCGCAGCACCGGCACCTTCTTTACCGGGCGCTCCGAGATCTCCTTGAACGTCTCCGCCGTGTCCAGGATCTGCGTGATCTGCTCGCGGGTGAGCCCTTCCAGCGCCAGCAGGTCCTTTCCGAACGAGGGGATCGTCGGCTGCATCAACCCTCGGCCTCCGCGGGCCACATCAGGTCCACGCCCCAGGCGCCGTCGATCTCCGGCACCTTCACCTCCACCACCGCCCCCTCAGGCACGTCCACCGCGGATCCGACCACGTCCGCCTGGATGGGGAGCTCGCGCCCGCCGCGGTCCACCAGCACCGCCAGGAGGATGCGCGCCGGCCGGCCGAAGTCCGCCAGCTCGTCCAGCGCCGCGCGCACGGTGCGCCCCGTGTACAGCACGTCGTCGATGATGACCAGGTGCCGCCCGTCCACTCCGCCCGTCGGCAGCCGCGTCTGGCCGACGACGGGGCGCGGGCCGACGGTCATCAGGTCGTCGCGGTAGAGGGTGATGTCCAGCGAGCCGGTGAGCGGCACCTCGCCGCCGTTGGCCGCGATGGTCTCGGCCACGCGCTGGGCCAGCTGCACGCCGCGCCGCTCGATCCCCACCAGCACCACGCCGGCCGAGCCGCCGGTGTGCCGCACGATCTCGTCTGCCATGCGCGCCAGCACCCGCTCCACCTCGGGCGGGTCCATGAGGGAGCGGCGCTGCGGTTCGGCGTCGGCCATTCCGGTCGCTTGCCTCTGATCTGTCGGGGGAAGGTTGGAAGCTGGGGAAACTTACCCCGCGCGCCGGGGACCGTCAACGAATCCCCATCCGCCACACTGCTACGAAACTGCGCCGCTGTCCCTGGTCTCACGCGCAGACGCGGAGGCGGGAGAACGGCGGAACCGCTCCGGCCCCACATGGAGTCGGCGGAGTCGCTGGCCGAGGCTCCCGCCGATCCATCGAGTGGATCCGTGGGAGCATGATGTTCGCGCGGCCGTGCCGCGGCGGACGGCGCTCCGCGCGATCCGTGGCGACCGGATGGCCCTCATCTCGCGCGGCAGCCCGGACGTGCAGCCGGTGCGGGTGACGCGCATCCAGAGGCCCCCGCCGCGGACGCCCGCCGGACGCCCTCCCGGTCGGGTGCCCGGGCCGGCGGGGAGATCGAACCTGTTGCCTCCGTAGCCGGGCACGCGCATCATCCATCTCGCACGGGAGACGGTGGGATGATGGACAGCCGCACCCATCAGCCGGAGGGGGACGATGCCGAGCACGATCGCCGGGTTCCGCCGCGGGCTTCTCGCCACCGGATGCGGGGCGGTCTGCATCGCGGTCCTCTCCTCGTGCGGCGGCGGGCACGTGCCGCTGCCGGCGCTCTCCGCCTCCACCGTGGGCGACACGGCGGGGCTGGCGGCGCGCGGCGAGTACATCGTGCGCAGCGTGGCGGTGTGCGGGCACTGCCACTCCGCCGACCCCCGCAACGCCGATGGCCCGCTCAGCGGCGGACGGGAGTTCCGCAACTGGCGGCTGGGCACCATCCGCGCGTCCAATCTCACCCCGGACCCGGAGACGGGGCTGGGACGCTGGACCGACGCCGAGATCGTGCGCGCCATCCGCAGCGGCGAAGACCGCGAGGGGCACACGCTGGCGCCGGTGATGCCGTACGCCTGGTTCCGGGGAATGTCGGAGCGCGACGCGCTGGCCATCGCGCGGTACCTGCGGACGCTGCCGCCCGTCCGCAACGAGGTCCGCAACTCGCCCAGCCTGGTCTACCGGGCCGCCAAGCTCTTCACGCTGGGCCCCGCGCGCCCGACGGCCACCGTCGCGCCGCGTGCCGCGGCGGACGCGGAGTACGGGCGCTACCTGGCCAACCACGTCTCCCTCTGCGGCGACTGCCACACGCCGCGGGGCGGGGTGCAGCAGAAGGCGGATCTGGACCGGCTGTTCGCGGGCGACGCGTCGTCGCCGTTCCCCGCGAACCCGGCCAACCTCACGCCGGACGAGGAGTCGGGGATCGGCCGCTGGACGGAGGAAGACTTTCTGCGCGCGCTACGCACGGGCGTGAACCCGCGGGGCGACAGCATCCACCCGTTCATGCCCTGGCGCGAGCTGCGGCGCATGCGGGAGGACGACCTGCGCGCCATCTACCGCTACCTGCGGACGATTCCCGCCCTCCGCAACCCGGTCCCGGAGAAGCAGACGCCGCCACCCGCACGGTGAGCGGCGGCGGGCGGTGCGGGGCCGCGCCGTCGCGGTCGCGCGTGGGAACGGCTCCCGGTTCGCGCCAGGAGCCGTATCAACCTGTCGATTCCGTGCACGTCCGTGGCGCGTCCGTTGCGGTCAACCGCAAGCCACTTGCGCGTTTACGCATCACACGATTACCCTCGGAGCCCACACCGGTCCGAGAGGAGAGCATGGCCACGGCTGCCCTGACGTACTACACCCCGGAAGAGTACCTCGCCCTCGAGCGCAACGCCGAGTTCAAGAGCGAGTACGTCGACGGCCGCATCGTCGCGCTGGCCGGTGCTCCGGACGCGCACATTACGATCAGCCTGAACATCCACGCGGAGTTGCGGACTCGCTTTCGTGGTATACCTTGCCGCGCCTGGGCCAACGAGATGCGCGTGCAGATCGACGATGGTCGGCGATATACGTATCCGGACGTCGTCGCGGTCTGCGGTGAAAAACAATTCCGTGATGGCGTGATGGATACACTGACGAATCCCACGCTGATCGTGGAGGTGCTTTCGCCGTCGACGGAGGCGTATGACCGCGGAGAGAAGTTCCTGCACTACCGAACGATCGAAACGCTGCAGGAGTACGTGCTGGTCGCGCAGGACCGGCCGCTCGTGGAGCGCTTCACGCGGCACGGCGAGTTCTGGCACCTGTGGACCGTCACGGACCTGGACGAAGAACTGGAGTTCACGTCCATCGGATGCACCATCCCGCTCCGGGAGATCTACGAGAACGTGGACTTCGCCGCTCCGGAAGCCGATGGCGACGCGAATCCGTCGTAACATGAACAGGCGGGGAGCGGCCGATCCCGCCTGTCGTGCCTCAGCCGGCGAGCGCCAGGCCGCCGGCG
>DATABT010000353.1:0-1605 GCA_036259455.1 Longimicrobium sp.
GGCCACCCTGACGCTGTGGTACGAGGCCGACGGCCAGAACGTGCGCCGCGACCTGCTGCGCCACAGCCTCCCCCAGGAGATGGGCGACACGCTGCAGGAGCTGGTGTTCGCCGCGCTGGAGCGCGGGCCGCAGATGGAGCGGGCGTGGGGCGCCCGGCTTCACATCGGCATGGGCGGAGAGGTGGCGTACACCACGTCGCCGCGTGAATATTGCCCTCCGCGGCCGCGGAACCGCATGATTCAGGCGGAGATGGAGGCGTACCAGGGCACCGGCACCGGCGCGCGCAACCGCGGCAGGGCGGTGGAGCGCACGGTGCTGGTGGAGGTGACGGTGCATCCCGCCGGATACGTGGAGTCGGCGAAGGTGCTTCGCGGCGCCACCGCGGGGGGCACCCTGGACAACCGGCTGCGCGATTTCCTTCGGCAGCACTCGTTCGTTCCTGCGTCGCTGGACGGCGTTCCCGTGCAGGGCAGCCTGGCGGTGCCCATCCGCCTGCGCGGGTGACAGTTTGCGGGCCAACCTTTCTCAACAACACCGGAGAACACATGCGCATCGTCCGTAATCACACCCTCGGCCTGGTTGCGGCCGTCCTCTGCGCCGCGGCGCCCGCGGCGGCCCAGATCGGCGTTCCCTCCGCGCGCACCATGACGTTCGAGCCGCGGTTCGGCGTGGGGTACGTGGCCAACATGCCCAACCAGTTCGCCGGCGTGAGCGCCCACTTTCTGAGCGACATGTTCGGCGGCGTGGGGCTGTACGTGGACGCCAAGTTCGACGTGGAGTCGCCGGAGGACGATGATGGCTTCGAGCCTTCGCTGACGGCGCGCGAGGTGGAGGACGAGCGCGGCGACCAGCTGTTCCACGAGGACGGGAGCTGGCGGTCGTTCAACGTGGCGCTGATGAAGGCCATCGCGCCGCAGTTCGTGGTGTACGCGGGCGCCGGCCTGGCCGACGGCAAGCACTACGCCCAGTACATCGACGCGGAGGGCGAGCTGGGGCTGGAGGGCTTCTACTGGGTGCGCGACGAAGAGAAGTCGGGGAGCGAGATCAACGTGCTGGGCGGCGCGTTCTTCCAGCTCACTCGTTCCATCGCGTTCCAGGTGGGCGCCGAGAGCAAGCCCGGGGGCTTCACCGTGGGCGTGAGCTACCTGGTCCCGCTGCGCCGCTGACCGTTCGCTCTCTCGCGGGCTGCGTTCGCGCGCCCGGGACGGCGGTCTCGCGCGGAGCACGCGCAGGAAAAGCAAGAGGACGCGGAAAAGGGCACGGCGCCCCTCCGCGTCCTCTTTTTTGGTTCTTCGTCGATCTTGTTGAAGGTAAACAGACCCGACGCCGAACCGTCATTTCGAAGGAGGCGCCTGCACCGAACTCAGCCCGTGCAGGATTCCCAAGGCGCCGACTGAGAAATCTACTCACCCGTGCTGGTGATCCGGCCCGCGGCCCGGTCCTCGACCCGCTTCTGTGCGGCACATCGGAGGCGGGTCCCGGGACGTGCGGCCAGCCATGAGCGTGGGTGAGTAGATTTCTCAGTCGGCGCAACAAGATCCTGCATGAGGCAAGTCCTCGTGGGCGCCTCCTTCGAAATGACAGCTCACGGCGCAGACTTCGTG
>DATABT010000354.1:0-2189 GCA_036259455.1 Longimicrobium sp.
CGCGGCGCCGCCCGCTTTTGCGGGAAAACAGAAGGTTCTTCGTCGATCTCGTTATGAGTCATTCGGCGTTGCGCGCACCCTGTGGGATGAAAGTCGCTCGCGCCGCGGCTGTCATTTCGAAGGAGGCGCCGCGTGATCGCTGCCGGTGCACAGACCTGTGGCGCCGACTGAGAAATCTACTCGCCCGGGCAGGTGCCACGCCCCGCTCGACGGACCTCGTCCGGATTCCTTTCCATTCAGCGAGCCGCCGCGCCAGGTCCTTGTTGGCGCATGATCTACGGCGGCGACCGAAGGATCTTGCCCGCGACACCGAAACGCAGCGCCCTTGCAGGAGGGCGGCCTCCCGGCCCGGCGCTGAGTAGATCCTTCGGTCGCGCCCAACCGACTCCGCGCAAAGGAGTTCGGCGAGGCCGCTCCTCCTGGGAAAGTCGCCCCGGCAGAAGCCCCTCATCGCCCGCAACAACCGACTTTCTGATGTGATGGGGAGGCGCCCCGCGGCTACAGGCGCTGACTGGAAGAAGCTCTGGACGAGCGCGGAGCGAGGAACGGGTCACCAGCACGGGTGAGTAGATTTCTCAGTCGGCGCCATGGGTTCCTGCACCGGCAGTGATCACGCGGGCGCCTCCTTCGAAATGACAGCCGCTGGTCGCTCGACGTTCGCTGTACAGGGCGCGCGCCTCGCCGGATGACGCAGGAAATCAAATGACTTTGGCGGAGGCAAACCCGGGTTCAGTTTTAGCAACACCCTGGGGAGGCGCCGCGCCATCGTGATGCGTGCCGGATGTGTGTGCACCGACCGAGGAATCCGCGAAATCTGGGACGAACCGGGATGGAGCAGGGACGAGCGGTGCATCCAGGGGACGAACGGCGAACGGCTGAACTTCACGTAAATCTCATCTGCACAAAGCTTTTCATCTCCTCGTGCGCCCACTATCTTGCTTCTGTCCGCCCGCCGTACAGAGACGCCTTCCGACCGGCCCTCCCGCCGTGACCACCGCCGAGATCCCCCTCTCCGACCTTCCCGCCGGGCCGCCCCCGCGCACCACCACCGCAGAGTTGGTCCGCCTGTGTCCGTGGCGGGTGGGGCTCAGCCTGTTGGGCATCGCCACTCTGCTGGGCATCATCGACATCGTGCTGAACATGGTGCTGTATCGCAGAGTGGCGGAGCAGGGCCTGGCGTACGTGGCGGCCGTGACCGTTCCCGTGTGGTTCGTCACAGTGCCGATGGTTCCGCTGGCGCTCAAGCTGGCGGACCGCTTTCCGCTGGCGCCGGGACGATGGCAGCGGTCGCTGCTGGTGCACGTGCCGGCGGCAATGGCGTGGGTGGTTCTTCAGCTCGCCCTCAGCAGCTGGTTGTGCGACTTCGTCTTTGCGCCCATGACGGTTCCTCGCGAAGAACTGCCGCCGACGTTCAACGACTTCGGCGCGAACCTGGGCCGCCTGATGGCGCAGTTCTTCACCACCTGGCTGGCCTTCTACTGGCTCATCGTGGGCGCGCACCACTCGCTCTTCTACCTGCGGCGCGCCGTGCAGCGCGACCGCGAGGCCAGCGAGCTGGCGCTGCACGCGTCGCGGCTGGAGGCGGGGCTGGCGCAGGCCAACCTGCGCGCGCTGAACATGCAGCTGCAGCCGCACTTTCTCTTCAACACGCTCAACGCCATCTCCACGCTGGCGGGAAAGGGCGAACGCGCGCAGACGGTGCGGCTGATCGGGCGGATGAGCGACCTGCTGCGAATGTCGCTGGAGAACAGCGCGCAGATGCTGCCGCTGGTGCGCGAGCTGGAGTTCGTGCAGCGCTACCTGGACATCGAGCAGGTGCGCTTCGCCGACCGGATGACGGTGCGCTTTGACGTCGCGCCGGACACCATGGCGGCGCAGGTGCCCAGCATGGTGCTGCAACCGCTGGTGGAGAACGCGGTCAAGCACGGCCTGGCCCGGCGCGGGGCCGGCGGACACATCGAGGTGCGGGCGCGGCGGATGGACGACACGCTGGAGCTCTCGGTGCGCGACGACGGGCCGGGGTTCGGCGCGGAGCCGGGGGGCGGCGGAACGGGCGTGTTCGCGAGCCCCACGCCCGAGCGCCCCGCCGGCGGAGCCGAAGCGAACCCCGGCCCGTCGTCGCGGATGGAAAGCTCCAGCGTGTCGTCCTCTCGCCGCGCGCGGACTTCGATGCGTCCCGCCGCGCGGCG
>DATABT010000355.1:0-2465 GCA_036259455.1 Longimicrobium sp.
AAGCGGGCGTCCACCTGCGCACGCCCCCCCTCGGGCACGCGGCCGGCCACGTCCGCCAGCGCCGCGCGCAGCTGCGTGAGCCGCGGCTCCGCGGCGCCCGCGGGCAGCAGCACCTCCGCCCGCGGGTGCGCGAGAACCAGACGCGTGGCGCCGTCCGCCTCCGCGCGAAGCTCGCTCACGCGCGCCATCAGCACGGGATCGGCGTCCGCCAGGCGGCCGGCCTCGGCCAGGAGCTTCAGCGTCCCCCTGTCGCGGACGCGGGCCGCCGTGTCGGACGCGGTGCCGGCGATCGGAAGATCCACGGGAACGCGCGCGGGATCGACGGGGAGGATCTCGCCGCTCGCCGTCGCGGGGCGCAGCGTGCCGGCGGCCACGAAGGCGGCCGGGCGCCTCTCGGTGACGCGGATGCGCAGCGTGGCCGGCAGCCGCCGCTCCACCTCCGCCTCCGCGATCACGGGATGCCGCTCCAGCGCCGCCTCCCACGCCCTCGGATCCGTCCACACGCTGGCGCCGATCCGGATGCCGGACGCGGCGACGACCTCGTGCGGCGCGAGAAGGCTGGATCCCGCGACCTCGATGCGGTCCGCGTCGAACAGCGGCACGCGGCGCATCAGCGGCGGCCCCCAGAACGGGGACGATCCCGCCGCCGCGGCGGCGAGGCCGACGAGCACGAGGCGCGCGCGGCCCTTCATCGGCCCGCTCCGGCGCCCGCGCCGCGGAACATCTCCAGCAGCTCGCGCGCGGCCACGTCCAGGTTGCCGGCGCCCATGGTGACGCACAGGTCGCCGGGGCGCAGCTCCGCCGCGACGGCATCCACCACGTCCGCGCGGTCCCGCACGTAGCGCACGTCGGCACGGCCGCCGCGCGCGTGGGCCAGGATCATCTCCCCCGTCACGCCCTCGATCGGCTTTTCGCGCGCGGCGTAGATGTCCGTCAGGAACAGCACGTCCGCCTGCGCCAGCGCCCGGCCGAAATCGCGGGCGAAGTCGCGCGTCCGCGAGTACAGGTGCGGCTGAAAGCAGAGCACCAGCCGCCGGTCCGGGTGCCCGGCGCGCGCGGCGGCGACGGTCGCCTGCACCTCGGTCGGATGATGCGCGTAGTCGTCCACGAACAGCACGCCGTCCGCCTCGCCGAGGGTCTCGAAGCGCCGGTCCACGCCGCGGTACGAGGCCAGTCCCTCCGCGATGGCCTCCCACCGCACCCCGAACCGCCGCGCGACGGCGACGGCGGCCAGCGCGTTGCGGACGTTGTGCAGCCCCGGCGCGGCCAGGTGCGCCCTGCCGAGCACCGTCCCGCGCTCGCGGACGGTGAACGTGCAATCGCCGCCGTTCGCCCGCACGTCCTCGGCGCGGAGCATGGCGCCGGCGTTCAGCCCGTAGGTGACGATGCGCTCGGGCCCGCCCCGCAGCGTGGCCACCAGCCGCGAGGCGCCGTGGTCGTCGGCGCAGGCGGCGATCAGCCCATCGGCGGGGACGGATTCGACGAAGACGCGGAAGGCCTCTTCGACCGCGTCCAGCGAGCCGTAGATGTCCAGGTGGTCGGCCTCGAGCGTGGTCACCACCGCCACGGTGGGGCGCAGCTGGTGGAACGAGCGGTCGTACTCGTCCGCCTCCACCACGTACACGCTGTCGCCGCCGCGCCGCAGGTTGCCGCCCCACGCGGGGACGCGCGCGCCCACGAAGCCCGTGGGATCGAGCCCGGCGGCGGCGAGGACGGAGGTCGTGAGCGTGGTGGTGGTGGTCTTGCCGTGCGTGCCCGCGATGCCGACCACGGTGGCGTGATTGACGATGGCGCCCAGCACCTGCGCCCGCTTGAGCACCGGGATGCCGGCGGCGCGCGCGGCGGCCAGCTCCGGGTGGTCGGCGGGGACGGCGGCGGTCACGATGAGCGCCGCGCACCCTTCCACGTGCGACGGGTCGTGGCCCTGGTACACCACGGCCCCGCGCTCTTCCAGGTGCTGCGTGGCCGGGCCGGGCGACGAGTCGCAGCCGGTGACGCGCGCACCCTGCAGCAGCGCCATCTCCGCCAGCGGCGACATGCCCGCGCCCCCGATGCCCATGAAGTGCACGGGGCCGAGCTTGGCCAGCTGAACCAGGTCGAAGTCGGTGCTCAATGTAACGCAGGCCCCACGTGGAAGAAAGAACGTCCGGGCGCCGTCCGCGCCCCGATTCTGCTACCGTCTGCGACAAACTTCTTCGGCGCCGACAACCCCAGCGCGTCGCTGTACATGGTGATGGTGGGGGCGTCCGGCGGACCGACACTCGAGCGACTCAGCCAGCAACGCGCGAGCGCCCCCTCCCGCTCGTCACCTCGCGACCTCCCCCAAAACCCCGGGGGGGTTCACTGCACTCGCCCCACGCGAAAGTCTGGTTTCCTCTGAGGAAACCGTTTCCGACGCGCGCCCACTCACGCACTCACGCACCCCCGTCCTCGGCCGCCTCGTCCGGCTCGATCGTGAGCAGGTC
>DATABT010000356.1:0-12661 GCA_036259455.1 Longimicrobium sp.
GCGGGGCGCGCTGGCCGCGGCCGCCGCCCGCGGCCAGGTGGGCGCCCCGGCGCTCGTGGTCTTTGTGCAGGCCGTGGTGGCCAGCGGCGCGCTGGGCACCGTCGGCGCGGCGCAGTGGTGGCTGGGGCAGTCGCTCAACACCGCCCGGCGCGTGGCCGCCCTGCGCGAGTCCGCCGCCGCGGCCCATCTCCCCACGCTCTCCGCGCCCGCGCCTGCGCCTGCGGCCGCGCCGGTGGACGTGCCGCGCGGCGTGGCGGTGCGCCTGGACGACGTCCGCTTTACCTACCGCGCGCGCGAAGAGCCCACGCTGGACGGGCTCACGCTGGAGATCCCCGCCGGGCAGTCGCTGGCCATCGTGGGCGAGAACGGCGCGGGAAAGAGCACGCTCATCAAGCTCCTCTGCGGGCTGTACGACCCCTCCGCCGGCCGCGTGACCGTCGACGGCCGCCCGCCGGCGGAGGCGCGCGACCGCGTCGGCGTGATCCTGCAGGACTTCGTGCGCTACAAGCTGACGCTGCGCGAGAACGTGGGGTTCGGCCACCTGCCGCTGGTGGGCGACGGCGCGTCGCTGGAGGCCGCGCTGCGCGACGCGGGGGGCGCCGGGCTCCTGGAACGGCTGCCCAGGGGGTGGGACACGGTCCTGTCCCGCGAGTTCACCGACGGCGCCGACCTTTCCGGCGGCGAGTGGCAGCGGGTGGCGCTGGCCCGCGCGCTCACGGCCGTCCGCGGCGGCGCGGGGCTGCTCATCCTGGACGAGCCCACGGCCAGCCTGGACGTGCGGGCGGAGACGGAGCTGTTCGAGCGCTTCATGGAGGTGACCCGCGACGTGACCACCATCCTGGTCTCCCACCGCCTGTCCAGCGTGCGCCGCGCGGACCGCATCGTGGTCATCGACGGCGGGCGCATCGCGGAGGACGGGTCGCACGAGGAGCTGATGGCCAGGGGCGGGATCTACGCGCGGATGTTCACCCTGCAGGCGGAGCGCTTCGCCGCCGGCGACACGAAGGGAGAGGAGGTGGCGCATGCGTGAGCACTGGCGCGCGATCGTCCTGCTGCTGCGGGCCACCTGGCGCACGGACCCGAAGAACGCGCTGGGCGGGCTGGCGGAGACGCTGTCGTACCTGCGCATTCCCCTCTTTGCCTGGTGCCTCAAGCTGATGACGGAGGGGGCGATCGCGCAGGACCCCCGCCCCCTGGCCATGGGCGCCGCCGGCATCGGGCTGATGGGGGTGATGACCTTCGTGGGCATGTGGGTGGGGACCACGTGCATGCTGCGGCTGACGGAAACCGTGGGGTTCGCGTTCAGCCGCGACATCGCGGAGATGGCGGCCGCCGTCCCCGGGCTGGAGCACCACGAGCGCGCGGACTACCAGGACCGGCTGGAGCTGCTGCGCGGCGGCCACGGCGCGCTCACCAACTCGCTCTCCGCGCTCCTGTACACCTTCAACCTGGTGCTGATGGGGGTGGGGATGCTGGTGGCGCTGGCCGTCGCCTCGCCCTGGCTGCTGCTCATCATCCCCTTCACCCTCCCCGCCTTTCCCATCGCGCGGGCCGAGCAGCGGTGGTTCCGCGAGGCGGAGGACCGCATGGCCGAGCCCGGCCGCCGCTTCGCCTACTTCAAGGCGCTCACCGCCGACCGCAACGCGGGAATGGAGGTGCGGGTGTTCGGGCTGGGGCCCGAGGTGGTGAGGCGGATGGAGGAGTCGTGGCTGGACACGCGCCGCCCGCCCACGGATGCCGGCCGCCGCAGCGCGCTCCTTTCCGTCGCCGGCTCGCTCTTCTTCCTGGTGGGGTTCGGGGGGATGATCACGGTGATGCTGTGGCTGGCCAGCCGCGGCCGCATCACCGCAGGCGACGTGGTGATGGCCATCTTTCTCGCCCAGCAGGTGCGCGCGGCCATCGTGGATCCCGTGCGCGGCGTGACCGGCCTGGGCGGCATGCTGCGCCAGGCGGGGCGGCTGCTCTGGCTGATGGACTACACCAAGGAGGCGCTGGCGAAGGCCACGGGGACGCGCCCCGCGCCCGACGCCCTGCGCGAGGGGATCGTCTTCGACCACGTCTCGTTCCGCTATCCCGGCACCGACCGCTGGGTGCTGCGCGACGTCTCGTTCCGCATTCCCGCGGGCGGCGTGATCGCGCTCGTGGGCGAGAACGGGGCGGGAAAGACGACCATCGTCAAGCTGCTCTGCCGTATGTACGAGCCCACGGAGGGGCGCATCCTGGTGGACGGGGTGGACCTGGCGGAGATCGGGGTGGAGGAGTGGCGCAAGCGCCTTTCGGCCGCCTTCCAGGATTTCGCGCGCTTCGAGTTCACCGCGCAGCACACGGTGGGCGTGGGGCACCTGCCCGGCCTGGACGACCCCGCCGCCGTGCAGGCCGCCCTGGACCACGCCGGCGCCGGCGACCTTCCCGCCACCCTCCCCGCGGGGACGCAGACGCAGCTGGGGACGCGCTGGGAGGGCGGCGTGGACCTTTCCACCGGCCAGTGGCAGAAGGTGGCGCTGGGCCGCGCGCTCATGCGCGACGCGCCGCTGGTGCTGTTCTTCGACGAGCCCACGGCCAGCCTGGACGCCCTGGCCGAGCACGCCCTGTTCGAGCGCTACACCCGCGCGGCGCGGGCGGGCTCGGAGCGCGGCGCGGTGACCGTGCTCGTCTCGCACCGCTTCAGCACCGTCCGCTCCGCCCACCTCATCCTGGTGATCGACGGCGGCACCGTGACGGAGCTGGGGAGCCACGAGGATCTGATCGTCCGCGGCGGCCTGTACGCGGAGCTCTACCAGCTGCAGGCGAGGGCGTATGCGTGAGACAATCGCGCGGCGGGCCCTCTCCCCCGCCATGCCTTTCGCTCGTTTCTCCCGACGCCCGGCGACCCCGCCCCCGATCCCGGGGGACGGATTGGGGAGGGGGAGCCGTGGAGCGTTCCGGCGCTTTCCGGAGCGCGATCGAATTCTCCCCTGTCCGCGAGAAACGAGCGGGGAGGGGCCGGGGGAGCCCTTCGTCGGGCGAGCGCCCGGGACGGCGCGGCGCGGCGCCTGGGCAAGGAAATCATCGGTCGTCTACGGGGGCTGGATCGTTCCCCGAAAGGAGGAGCCATGAGGCGCGACCTGTCTTTCGAGCGCGCGGTGCGGTTCGCCGCGGAACTCATCCGCATCCCCAGCCTGTCGGGCGAGGAGGGCGCGGTGGCGGAGCGGATCGTGGACGAGCTGCGGGCGCTGGGCTTTGACGAGGCGCGCACCGACCGCGCGGGCAACGTCGTCGCCCGCATCGCCGGCACCGGCGACGCGCCGACGGTGATGCTCTCCAGCCACATGGACGTGGTTGACGTGGGCGACCCGGCCGCGTGGGAGCACGACCCGTGGGGCGGCGTGGTGGCGGACGGGTGCCTCCACGGGCGCGGTGCGATGGACGTAAAGGGGCCGCTGGCGCTGCAGGCGTACGCCGCCGCCCGCTTCGTGGACGACCGCCCGCCCGGCGACCTGTGGATGGTGTGCTCCGTCTACGAGGAAAAGGGCGGATGGGGGATGATGCACCTGATGGACACGCTGCAGCCCGCTCCCGGCGCCGTGATCCTGGCCGAGGCCACCGGCGGCGACCTGTGCACCGGCCACCGCGGCCACGCCGAGCTGGCGGTGGAGATCCACGGCCGCGCCGCCCACGCCAGCGCGCCGGAGCACGGCCGCAACGCCAACGACGCGCTCCCCTACGTGCTGCTCGCCCTCCGCGAGCTGGCCGCGGCGCAACCGTGCGACCCCGCGCTGGGCCGCGCCACGCTCACGCCCACGGTCATCGAAAGCTGGCCGCGGAGCGGGAACGTGATCCCCGAGCGCGTGCGCGTCACGCTGGACATGCGCGTGCTCCCGGGGTGGTGCGAGGACGAGGCGCTGGCGCAGCTCCGCGCCCTGCTGGCCGCGCGGGTGCCGGCGCTGGACGGGCTGCGGGTGGAGGTGCTCCCCGGCCGGGTGACGCACCGCGCCTGGACGGGGTGGGCGGACGAGCACAGCAACTTCACCCCCGGCTTCCTGCTCCCCGACGAGCACCCCGTGGTCGAGGCCGCCGCCGCGGCCCTGCGTGACGCGCTGGGGACCGCGCCCGCCATCCGCCAGTGGAAGTTCGGCACGGACGGCGGCCACAGCTGCGGCACCCACGGCGTCCCCACCATCGGCTTTGCGCCGGGGGACGAGGCGCTGGCGCACACCAGCCGCGAGCGGCTGGAGCTGGCCCAGGCGCGCCGCGTGTTCGACGCCTATCCCGCGCTCATCCGCGCCGTGCAGGACCAGCTGCAGACCGCCCGCGGCATTCCGGTGGCCGGCCTGGCCGGGCTTCCCGCCCCGGCGCAGGAGCCGGAGCCGGTGCCCGCTCCCTCCGGCTAGGAGGGCGAGCGCGAGAACCACGACGGAAACGGGACGTCAACGCATCCCTCCGCGGCGCGGCCGCCGGAGTCACCCTGGGAAGAAAGAGGCGCGACGATGTACAGCATCGCCCTGGTGAACATGCCCTTCGCCAACCTGTCCATGCCCTCGCTGGCGCTCACCCAGCTGCAGGCGGTGGTCCGCAAGAGCTTTCCCGGACAGGCCGAGGCCACCGTCAACTACCTGCACCACGACTTCGCCAACTTCATCGGCCTGCCGGCGTACGACGAGCTGATCTCCTTTGCCCACCACCCCACGGGGCTGGCGGACTGGCTCTTCCGCACGGCGGCGTTCCCCGATCTCCCCGACAACGCGGACGACTACTTTCAGCGCTACTACCCGTCGCACGCGCCGCGCAACCGCGAAATCCGCGAGCTGGTGCTGGAAAAGCGCGCCGGCGTGGTGGCGCACTTCGAGGAGATGATCGACCGCTACGGGCTGGACAGGGCGGACCTCGTCGGCTTCAGCTCCATGTTCTCGCAGAACGTGGCCGTGCTGGCCATGGCGCGGCTCATCAAGGCGCGCAATCCCGACGTCGTCGTGGTGGTGGGTGGCGCCAACTGCGAGGGGCCCATGGGGCGCGCGCTCATCCAGAACGCGCCCATGCTGGACTTCGTCTTCTCCGGCCCGTCGCTGCGCAGCTTTCCCGCGCTCGTCCGCTCCCTGATGGCGGGCGACGAGGCCGGCTGCCACCGCATCGACGGCGTGTTCTCGCGCCAGAACCGCACGGTGGACGCGTCGTGCGGCACCGGCGGGATGGTGCAGCTGGGCGGCCCCCCGGCGGTAAAGGCGTTCGGCGAGGAGAACGACATCAACGAGCTGCTGGAGTTCGACTACGAGCCCTTTCTGGACCGCTACGAGGCCGCGTTCCCCGGCCGCCGCAAGCCGGTGCTCCTCTTCGAGACCTCGCGCGGCTGCTGGTGGGGCGAGCGGGCGCACTGCACGTTCTGCGGCCTGAACGGGTCGACCATCAGCTACCGCAGCATGAAGCCGGAGAACGCCTTCCGCGTGTTCAACGGGCTGTTCCGCCACGCGGGGCGGGTGAGCGAGCTGGAGAGCGTCGACAACATCCTGCCCAAGAGCTACCTCACCGAGGTGCTGGCCTACCTCGACACCCCCGAGGGGATGTCGATGTTCTACGAGGTCAAGGCCGACCTGGACGAGGACGACTTCCGGGTGCTGGCGCGCGCCCGCGTGCTGCGCATCCAGCCGGGGATCGAGGCGCTCAACACCAGCACCCTCAAGCTCATGCGCAAGGGGACGTCGGTGTTCCAGAACCTGTCGTTCCTCATCAACTCCGTGCGCTATGGCATCTTCCCCGCCTGGAACCTGCTCATCGGGTTCCCCAACGAGGGGATCGAGGTCTACGAGAAGTACCTGCGCGAGATCCCGCTCCTCACGCACCTCTATCCGCCGACGGGTGTGCACCCGGTCCGCTTCGACCGCTTCAGCCCGTACTACACCGAGGCCGCGGAGTACGGGCTGGAGCTGCAGCCGCTGGACTGGTACGCGCTCACCTATCCGTTCCCCAGGGAGTCGCTGGCGGAGCTGGCGTACTACTTCTCCGACAACAACTACACGGCGCCGTACGCCATGAACGCCGCGCGCATGGTGGGCAAGCTGCGCGAAAAGGTGGACCGCTGGAAGGCGATGTGGGCGCAGGACGAAAAGCCGCAGCTGCGCCTGGAGGAGCGCGACGGCCAGGCGTACGTCCACGACACGCGCAGCGGCGAGCTGGTGGAGCACCCGCTGACGGACGACGCGCGGCAGGTGCTGCAGGGGCTGGCCACGGCCAAGAAGCCGATGAACCTGGCCAAGGAGCTTCCGGGCGTGGACGTGGACGCCGGGATCGCGTCGCTGATGGAGCGCGGGCTGATCTTCCACGAGAACGAGCGCTACATGAGCCTGATCGTGCCGCCGCCGCGCCCCGTGGCCGTGCCGCTTACGCGCACCGACTTCGCGCAGGCGGCGGCCGCGTGAGGGCGCGCACCGGTGGAGGGACCGTTCCCCGCGGAGCGGTCCCCGTGACGACTGCACAGCCGGCATTCCGCGCGCGCCACGCGCCGCGCGCGGGCCTGACGCGACTCTGCGCGCCTCCCGGGGGCGCGACCCACATTCGCCGAGACGAAGGAGCCCACGCATGAACGGAACGACTGGACAGGTCCCGGGAAAGGCGTACGCGGGAAAGCTGCTCCCGGACCCGGCTCCGCCCGGGGCGGGGGCGGTGGTGGAGGTGGCGCCGCTGCGCGGACCCATCCAGGGCACCCTGCGCGTCCCCTCGTCCAAGCCCGACACGCAGCGCGCGCTGGTGACCGCCGCGCTGGCCGGCGGCCGCTCCGTCATCCGCAACGACCTGCGCTGCCAGGAGACGGAGGTGATGAAGGCCGGCCTGCGCGCGCTGGGCGCCGGCATCCGCGAGCACGACGGGTGGGTGGAGGTCACCGGCGCCGGCGGGCGGCTGTCGGCCCCGGCCCAGGTGCTGCGCTGCGCCGGCTCGGCGCTGGCCTTTCGCACCCTGCTGGCCCTGGCCTGCGGCACCGGAGGGCCCGTAATCCTCACCGGCGACGCGGTGCTGCGCCGGCGGGTGATGGCGCCGCTGTTCGACGCGCTGCGCGGGCTGGGCGCGGCGCTGGACTGCATCGGCGAAGAGAACCTGGCGCCGGTGGTCAACTGGGGGCGCCCCCTGCGCGGCGGCCGGTGCGTCCTTCCCGCCGACGCCAGCTCGCAGTTCGCCACCGCCGTCCTGCTGGCCGCCCCGCGCGCGCAGGGGCCCGTGGAGATCACCCTGGACGGGGTGGAGGGCGGGGTGCTCTCGGCCTCGTACATCCGCCAGACGCTGGACGCCATGTGGCGCGCCGGCGTGGACGTGGAGGCCGGCGACTCGCTGGGGCACATGGCGGTGCTGCCGTGCGACTACCAGCCCTTTGAGTGCGCGCTGGGCGGCGACTACACCTCCGCCAGCTACCTGCTGGCGCTGGCGGCGCTCTTTCCGGGCACGCTGACGCTCACCAACCTGGAGCCCGACGGCGCCCAGGGCGAGCGGAAGATGCTGGACGTGGTGCGCGAGCTGGGGGTGGAGCTGCGCTTCGAGGGCGACGTGTGCCACGTGCGCAACGACGGCGGCGGAATGCGCGGCGACCACCTGTTCGACCTGGGCGACGCGCCCAACATCCTTCCCACCGTGGCGGCGATGGCCGCGTTCGTGGAGGGTCGCTGCCGCATCGTGGGCGGGCGGCTGACCAACCACCACAAGTCGCCGCGCATCCTCAGCATCACCGAGGAGCTGCGCAAGGCGGGGGTGCCGGTGGAGCCCATCTACCGTGGCGGCGAGCTGGACGGGATGGAGATCCGCGGGCGCGCGTCGTACGACGGCGACGTGGCGTTCTCCAGCTGGGGCGACCACCGCATCGCCATGTCGCTGGCGCTGGCCGCCCTGCGCATGCGCCAGTCCAGCCGGGTGGAGGGGGTGGACCTGGTGGGCACCTCGTACCCCGGGTTCTTCGATGCGCTGCAGGAGGTGGGCGCCCGGTGCGGCATCCTCTCCGAGCGCGGCGTCCCGGCGCCGGAAGCAGCGGTGGCCGAGGATCGCGAGAGCGCGGCCGCCGCCGTCGCCGCGTAGCCCGGGCGAATGCCGAAAGGGCGGCCGTGCACCCGCGGCCGCCCGCGGCGGAAGCTGTCGGATGTCCGGGGATACGCCATCGGGGGAAGTACGACCCCGTCCGGCGAAGCCGATCCCCGGACCGCGCAACACCCCGCCGCGCGCGCCATGCCGCGCCGGAGCGGGCGAAGGAGAGTGCGGTAGTGTACGTGACAAAGGGGCCCTCACGGTCGAAACGGGAGACGCGACCGACCCTTTCACCGGCCAGCCGGCGCGGTGCGGGCCCCGAGACAGGGACCATTCACACAGAGAGGACCGTATGCCCCCGGTGAGCACCCAGGACGTGGTCGCGCTGTACTCCAGGTACCCGTATCCCAGCCCCGTCGTGGCCGAAGGGCTGGCGTTCGACATCGCCAACCTCTTCTCCCTCCTGTGCGGCGACGACGACCTGATCGGCCGGACGGTGCTGGACGCCGGGTGCGGCACCGGCCAGCGCGTGGTGGGGTTCGCCCAGCGCTACCCCCTGGCGCGGGTGCACGGGATGGACGCCGCGCAGGCCTCGCTCACCGTGGCCGGCGAGCTGGCCCGGCGCCACGGCGTGAACAACGTCACCTTCAGCCGCCAGGACATCATGAACCTGGAGATGGACGAGACGTTCGACTTCATCATCTCCACCGGCGTGGTGCACTGCCTGGAAGACCCGAGGCGCGGGCTGCGCAACCTCTGCCGGCACCTGGCGCCCGGGGGCGTGATCTGCATCTGGCTCTACCACCCCTTCGGCGAGATGGACCGCCTGCTGGGCCGCGAGCTGCTGCTGACCCTGTGGGGCGAGAACCGCGGCGACCTGGCCGAGGGGCAGCGGATGATGGAGCAGCTGCGCCTGCGCCTGAACCCCTCCCACTACGGCGCCGGCGCCGACGCCGCCCCCGCCGAGTCGCGCCGTGGCCGCCTTTCCGCCGACGTGGACGCCTTCATGCACCCCATCGTCAACGCGTACCGCTTTGGCGAGGCGATGGCGCTGTTCCGCGACACCGGCGTGGACTGGGTGGCGGTGAACGGCATCAACACCCCCGAGAGCATGAAGCTGGTGGACCTGGAGGGGGTGGAGGAGGCCGGCCGCGAGTTCTGCCTGCGCGACGTGGACCTGTTCCCCACGGACGACCTGCGGGAGCGGTTCAACGCCCTCTCCCGCGTCGAGCGGCTGAAGACCATCGAGGTGATGCTGAAGCCCACCGGCTTCAGCATCATGGCGGGGCGCGGCGACTCGCTGGACCGCCTGCTCCCCCGCGTGGCCGGCAACGCCGTCCCCGCCGCCGCGCTCCCCCAGCCCGACCCGCGCATCTTTCGCGTCTACGGGTGATCGCGGGTGGGCCGCGGTTGCCGCGTCCGGAGCGCCCGCAGCCCTTGGGTGCTCATACCAGGTCCGCTACAAGAGCGCGGTCACACGGAGCAGCAGAGGATACGGAGAAGGCGCGTCGACTCGGTTCCTCTGTTCCTCTGTTCCTCTGCGTGACGATTCTTTTGCCGGACCTGGTGGTGCGCCACGCAACGGCGGCGTGTTCCAGCAGGTGAAAGTCCCGCCGGTGCGGAGCTGCGGGAAGAGCGCGGGGACCGGTACGACGGCCAGGGCGGCGCGGAGGGTGAAGAGCCGCTCTAGCCCGCCCGGGGCAGATGGGCGGCGCGGAGCGGATCTGCGCGGAGGGGCCGGGGCGGCGGAACGGACCTCGCGTCGGGCGCGGGGCAAAAGCCGATGCCTGGAGGGGGTGAGATGCGGGTTCCCGGACTGCGCGGGCTGCGGGTGCGGACGGTAGCGGTGGAGACGTACCGCGCGTTCGACGACGACGACATGTGGAGCTACGCCGCATCGGTGGCGTACCAGGTGCTGTTCGCGCTCTTTCCCTTTCTCCTCTTTCTGCTGGCGGTGTTCAGCTTTCTGAACCAGGCCGCCATGTTCGAGTGGCTGCTGGGGCAGGGCCGCCGCGTGCTGCCGGCGGACGCCTACGCGCAGGTGCACCAGGTGGTGGAGGAGGTGCGCGGCCAGCGCGAGGGCGGCCTGCTTTCGCTGGGCGTGGCCACCACGCTGTGGATCGCCAGCGGCGGCGTGCGCTCGGCCATGAACGCGCTGAACCGCGCGCACGACGTGCCCGAGGGGCGGGTGTGGTGGAAGCGCTACCTGCTCTCGTTCGCGTACACCATCGCGCTGGGGCTGGCCGTGGTGCTGGCGACGGTGATGATGGTGGCCGGGCCCCGCGCCACGGCGTGGGCGCTGGACCGGGTGGGCGCGGGGCAGGGGGTGCAGGACGCCATCGCGTGGCTGCGCGTTCCCGGCGCGCTGCTGCTGGTGGGGGGCGCGCTCTTCCTGGTGTACCTGGCGCTCCCCAACGTGCGGCAGCGGCCGCGGCTGGTGGTGCCCGGGGCGGTGGCGGCGGTGCTGCTGTGGGCGCTGGTGTCGTTCGGCTTTCAGCTGTACGTGGCCAACTTTGGCCGCTTCGCCGTCACCTACGGCAGCGTGGGCGCGGTGATCATGCTGCTGGCCTACTTCTACCTGGCGTCGGCCATCGTGCTGCTGGGGGCGGAGCTGAACGCCGTCCTCCAGCGCGAGGCGCCGCGCCCCGGCGACGCGGAGCCCCGGGAGGTGCCGCCGCCCGACTCTCCCGGGCAGGCCTCACGCCGCCGCCGGCTGCGCCGCTTCTGGCGCCGCGCCGCCGGCGGCGGCCGGCGAACGGACTGAGCCGTCCCCCCTGCGGGCGGCGCACGGACTGAGCCGTCCCCCCTGCGCCACGCGTGCCCGGGTTTACCGTCCTACACGAACGCGCGCATCCACCTCGTCGTCTGGTGGCGGCGACTTCGGCCGATCGCCTCGGCCTGCGTGTGGGCGTGGGCGCCGCGCCTGCGCCCTTACTCCGCTGCCATCTTGTAGCAGTCGATCTTGAGTCCGTCGGACTCGCTCACCAGGCGGATGACGTGCTCGTCCGGGCGGCCGTCGTCGGCGGGGCGGGTGACGTGCTCGTAGGTGCCCTCCCAGTTCCACTCGTCGTACGATCCGCCCTGCCACTCCATGGCGCCCGTCGCCGCGTCGTGGCGGTAGCGGCCGCGCACGCCGCTGACCTCGTACTCGCCGCCCGGGTGCAGCGTCAGGTATCCCATCGTCGTGGTGTACTGCCGGCATACGTAGCGGCCCAGGGGCGGCCCCCCCGCGGCGCCGGGTTCCTGCACGGGCGCGGCGGGCTGTTCCGCGGGCGCGGCGGTGTCGGACGCGCGCGCCTCGGCCGCGGAGTCGCCGGCGCAGGCGGCCAGGAGCAGGGAACAGGCGAGGACGGCGGAAGGCATGGAGCGGTGCATGGTGCTCGCGGGCTGGTGAATCGAGAAAGGACGGATGGCGCAGGGTAGGACAGGGCCGCCGCCGCGGCAACCGCTCCGCCGCACAGATCCCGTCCCGGCCGTCCCTCTGCCCGCTGCCGCGCGGACTACTCGAGCATTCGCTCCAGCCGGGCGGTGAGCTCCGCGCGAA
The DNA here is from genome assembly GCA_036259455.1 of Longimicrobium sp. Lineage (GTDB taxonomy): Bacteria > Gemmatimonadota > Gemmatimonadetes > Longimicrobiales > Longimicrobiaceae > Longimicrobium. The sequence continues at coordinate 11,519 of DATABT010000356.1, forward strand.
GGGCGTCGGTACGCGGCGCACGGTCGCGCCGGCGCACCACGATCATGCGCTCCTGCGCAAAATCGAACGGCGCCGGCGGCGAGTCCGCCTCACGCACGGGAATCCACCCCGTCTCGGCCGCGGTGAGCGCCTGCAGCATTCCCGCCTCGAACACCACGTTGTGGTTGTCACGATACCCGGGCCCGTCCCCGTCGGCGTCCGCCGGCTCGGAGAAGTAGCACAGCCCGTACTGCGACCCCTGGATCTCACGGAGCATGGCGGCGTTGATGTTGCCCGTCTCGGAGCATTCCTTCCAGTAGTGCACCCGCAGGTGGTCGCGGAACTGGTGCAGCACGTCGTCGATCACGGCCATCACCGCGGGGTCCGCGCGGTCCGACGAGGCGACGAAGATCTGCGGCTTGGTCAGCGGCGGCCACTGCTCCTCGCGAAGCGCCTTGTAGTGCAGCTCGATGGCGTCCAGGGTGTGCTGCCGTCGTTCTCGGTTGCCTTCGCACAGCGGCAGCAGGACGGCGAGCGTTTCGGCCAGGTTTTCCAGCTCCGCGATCACGCGGCCGGTGAGCTCGTGATGCTCCCGCGACTGCAGGTCCATCAGGCCCAGCCGGCGGCCCTTCCAGCGGATGGGAACCAGGATGACGGTGCGGATCCCCTCGTGTTCCGAACGGTCGAACCCGGGCAGGTCCGTGCAGCCGGACCACTCGTCGCGCAGCGGGACGCGGGGGCCCAGCGGCTGCTGGTCTGCCCCGACCACCCACAGCGGGCGTCCCTCCACGAAGGAGTACGCCGCCAGTCCGTTGTAGCCCCCCTCCGCCCGGTTCAGCGAGAACGCCGGGCGCGTGGCGAGGCTGCAGTCCAGCGCCGCCAGCCCCGCTTGCTGGTTGACCTCGGATTCGGTGAGGAGCGCCCAGTAGCTGGGGCGCAGGTGGGGGGTGATGTAGTCGCGGATGAGGGCCCACACCTGCCGGAAGATCTCGTCGTCCACGATGTCGACCGCCAGCGCGAACCGCCGGAGCCGGAATCCAAAGGTTTCGGGCATGGAAAGTACCTCGTGCGGAATTGCGGAATTGTCGGGGAGGTCGTCGTGCAGTGGCGGAGGGCCGGGTCCGCGGAGCGCGGATTGTCCCCGTGGCGCGCGGCGAGCCGCGC
>DATABT010000357.1:0-6010 GCA_036259455.1 Longimicrobium sp.
GAGATCAGCGTGCCCCGCGTGGCGTCGCGCCCCTCGCCCTCCTCGCTGTGCTCGTGCGAGGCTTCTTCGGCCCGCTCCAGCAGCTCGCGCAGCACCCACTGCGGCACCTGGTCGCGGTAGCCGGGATACACGTAGCGGAACATCAGCAGCTGCGACAGCAGCAGCGGCCAGTGCTCGCCCGTCTTGGCCACCAGCCGCCTCCAGTCCATCAGGTGGCCCACGCACAGGATGAGGTGGGCAATGTCGGCCATGTCGTGGCGGTGGCGCTCGCTGATGAACAGCCGGTGCCAGATCAGCTCCTCCGGGGGCGCCACCCGCACCTGCGTGGCGGCCAGGATGGCCGGGCTGCTGTGGCGGAACCAGTCCTCGTCGATCAGCGCCAGGCCGTTCCCCATCCCGTAGATGATGTCGATGAAGTGGTCCCGGTCGTCCCTGCTGATGGCCTTGCCGATCCAGTGCGTCTGCTCCAGCCGGGTGATGAACCCCGCCTTGCGCAGCACCGCCATTGCCTGCAGCACCGCCTGCGGCGTGCAGAACAGGTCCAGGTCCTTGGTCTGGCGGATGATTCCCGTGTGCTCGTAGATGGCGTACGCGCCGGCCACCACGCACGGCACCCCCGCCTCGTTCAGCGCGTTCAGCCCTCGCTTGTACAGCTCGCGCTCCGCCTCGGGAATCCAGAACTCACTGTGTGTTACGGACTTGCGCTCCTCCTTGCTGAGGTTGCGCATGGTGGGGAAATCGAAGACCGCCGGCTCTGATCTGGACATCACCAGGAAATCCGAAAGGTGAACGCGACGGGCCGGGCAAAAGCAACAAACGGGCCCGGCGCCATCTGCGCGTTGACCGGCGCCCCGGACGGAGCCTACCTTGAAAGGATGATCAACGACCTCCGAAACCTCTTCTCCACCGCGTGGGACGCCTTTCTGGCCGAGCTGGGCCGCCGCGACCCCGCCGACCACGTGGCCGACCTGCTGGGCGGCATGCGGCGCGAGATGGTGCAGGCGCGGGCCCAGCTTCCCCTGTACGAAGACGCCGTCCGCAGCGCCGACGCCGAGCTGGCGCGCGAGCGCAGGGCACTGGACGACGCCATGCGCCGCGGCGGCCTGGCCGAGAAGATCGGCGACGCCGAGACGGCGCGCATCGCAGCCGAGTTCGCGGACCGGCACCGCAGGCGCATCGCCGTGCTGGAGGACAAGGTGCGCGCCGCGCGCGCCGAGCAGGAGCTGCGCGCGCAGGAGGTGCAGGAGATGATGCGGCGCTACAAGGAGGCCGACGCCAACCGCTTCATCCTGCTGAACGAGGTGCGCCGCGCCCAGAGCCAGGCCCGCCTGGACGACGTGGCCGAGGCGCAGGCGTTCGACGACTTCGGCCGTGCGGCGGAGAAGATCGAGACGCAGATGGCCTACGACGAGGCGCTGCAGGAGCTGGAGGACCTGGCCGGCCCCCCGCCCCCCCCACCCCCGTCGCGAGACGACGAGGTAGAGGCGCGCCTGCAGGAGATGAAGCGGCGGATGGGGCTGTCGTAGGGCTCGGCCCGCGCGAGGCCTGCGCAGCGACGCGAACCCCACGGACGCGAAGCCCCGCGCAGTTTGCGGGGCTTTCCGCCTTCGTCGCGGCGGCTTCAGCCGCTCCGGCTGGGAGCCGGCCCGAGCGCCCTGCACGTCCGTATACGCAGCCCCGCGCAGCTTGCGGGGCGTTCCGCTTTTCCAGCCGCGGATTCATCCGCCCGTCCGCGAGCCCGGGCGCCGTGCACCCTCCCCGCCTTGCGCCGCGCGCACCGCATCGTCCAAACTTGAGGGCGTGAGCCGCGAACTCCTCTCCGTCGTCCTGCTTCTGCTGGCCGTGCTCGGCTTCGTGGCGCTTGCCGCGCGGCTGGGGCGCGCGCTGGTGCGCCTGGCGCTGAACGCCGCCGAGTCCACCCACGCCGCCGGCCTGGCCGAAGTCAGCGAGCGCCGCGGCGACATCACCGGGATGCTGGAACGGCGCACCGCGGCGCAGACCCTTCGCCGCAACCGGCGCATTACGCTCCTTACCGCCGGCGGATGCTTTCTGCTGATGGCCATCCCGCCCTTCGCGGGGGTGGCGCGGGAGGTGTACGCCGCCTGCGCGCTCCTCTGGTTCGTCCCCGCGCGCCGCATCCTCCCCGCCGTCCGGGTCCGCACGCCGGATCAGCCGTAACCGCCCGTCCCCGCGCGCGATTCTTCCGCCCGCGGTTGCGAGGCGGACCCGGCGCGAGCGGCCGTATCAAACGCGCCCGGCGATCCTCTCCCCCGGCGCGCCGATCACCATCCATTTCCCCACTGTCCCGCCCGCGGGAAGCACCCCGTCCCCCATGGAGGACGAGCCGGTGGGTGACACCGTAGCAGAATTCCGGAATCGCCGTGGTTTTGCTAGGTGATTGGAAGATTGTGACTTGGCATTGGTGTTGCTCGTCTCACGGGCCGAGATTCGGATGCTCGATTACCGAACAGGAGCCCATGATGAAGACCACGAAGTTCAACCTTCCGCTTGCCCTCGCGCTTGCCGCGGCGCTTTCGGCGACGCCGGCGCTGGCGCAGGGGAACGGCAAGGGGAACGGCAACCGTGATCGCGACCGCGACCGCGTGGAGCAGCGCGACCGCCGCGACCGCGACGACGATCGCTGGGACGACGACCGGCGGGACGACCGCCGCCAGGAGTCGCGCTTCGAGCGCCGCGACGCGCGCCGGGTGCCGCCGGGGTGGTGCCGGGGCCGCGGCAACCCGCACAACACCGCCGCCAACTGCCGCTGGAACTCCAGCCGCAGCGTGTGGGAGCGCTACGACTCGCGCGACCGCCGCTGGGAAACGCGCGAGACGTGGGAGCGCGGCACCAACACGCGCTACAGCACCGGCAGCCGCGGCTCGTACGACGCGGCGCACCGCGACTTCCACTACACGCACGACCGCCGGTGCCGCGAGCGCGCCGCGCAGCGTCCGCTGGACCTGCGCTACCAGGTGCAGGTGCGCCAGGAGTGCGCGCGCATCCACGAGGACTTCCACCGCCGCTGGGGCACCCGCCACTGATCCAGCGCCGCGAAGGTTGAACGAGAAAGCCCTCCCCCCGAATTCATCCGGGGGAGGGCTTGTCTACATCATCCGTCGCCGGACGCGGGCCTCATATCACACAGGGTCAAGAGGGTCAACAGAGAAACGGATCATCTACCCGTTACCTCTGTTGACCCGGCGTGGGATTTTTCAGCCGCCGGTCGCGGGCTGCAGGGTCGCCGGGTCCAGCGGGCGGCCTTCCACGTCGAACACGCTCACGGGCGCGATGGAGCGGATCTTTTCCAGCACCTGCGCGGCGTCGCCGACCACGACCAGGACGGCGCGGTCCGGGTGCAGGTACTCGCGCGCCACGCGCTGCACGTCGGCGGAGGTGACGGCGCCCACGCGCTGCGCGTACTGCGTCAGGTGCTCCGGCGGCAGGCCCAGCAGGCGCGTGGTGGCCAGCAGACCCGCCGCCTGCGCCGGCGTCTCCATGGTCGCCGGGAACGAGGCCACCAGGAAGCTCTTGGCGCGGTCCAGCTCCGCCTGCGGCACCGGCTCGTCGCGAATGCGGCGCAGCTGCACCATCAGCTCCGACAGCGCGCTGTCCGTCACCGCGCTGCGCACGTCGCTGCTGGCGGAGAAGGCGCCGCCGCCCAGCAGGCGGGAAAAGCGCGAGCGGGCGCCATACGTCCACCCGTGCTGCCCGCGCAGGATCTCCTCCAGGCGCGAGTCGCCGCTCAGCCCCAGAACCATGTTCAGCACCTGCACCGCGTAGTAGTCGGGATCGTCCGGGGCGAGGCCGGCGTTCCCCACGTACAGCGACGACTGCACGCTGTTGGGGCGGTGGACGAAGTAGATCTCCGCCCGCTCGCGGGCCGGCGGCGCGGGATACGCGTCCCGCGGCGCGGCGCCGCCCTGCCACTCGCCCAACCAGCGCATCGCCATCTCCCGCGCCTGCGCCGGCGTCACGTCGCCCGAGACCACCAGCAGGGCGTTGGAGGGGACGAAGTGCTCGCGGTGAAAGGCCACCAGGTCGTCGCGGGTGAGCGCCGCCACCGTCTGCGGCGTGCTGCGGCGGCCGTAGGGATGCGACGCGCCGAACACCTGCCGATCGAACATGCGCGAGGCCAGCGTGCCGGGGTTGCCCAGCGCCGCGCGCAGGGCCGCCAGCTGCTGGGCACGCGACGTCTCGATCTCCTCCTGCGGAAACGACGGTCGAAGCACCACGTCGCTCAGCAGCTCGAAGGCCAGGGGGAGCTGGTCGCTCAGCACGCCCACGCTCACGGTGATGTTGTCCTGGTCGGCGCCGGCGTTCATGGTGCCGCCCACCCCCTCCACCGTTTCGGCGATCTCCACGGCCGTGCGGGTGGCGGTGCCCTTGTCCAGCACCGCCGCCGTCATCTGCGCCAGCCCCAGCTTGTCGGCCGGGTCCGCCGCGGCGCCGGAGCGCACGTACAGGTTCAGGTTGGCGATGGGGAGCGCGTGGTTCTCCACCACCAGCAGACGCAGCCCGTTGGGAAGCTCGCTCTCCGCGAACTGCGGAAAGCGGATGGGCCGCTGCTCCAGCGGCGGGGGAGGCGCGGTCTGCGCCGCGGCGGCGGCCGGCAGCGCCAGCAGGGCGGGCGCGGCCAGGCGGATGATCGTGTGCTTGTTCACGGGTCTCCTCACTGGTCGCGGCCGGGAAGGGTGATGACGACGGCGCGGTTGTCCGGGCGCAGGTACTGCCGCGCCACCCGCTGCACGTCCTGCGTGGTGACGGCCATGTAGCGGTCCAGCGCGGTGCGGAGGGTGGCCGGGTCGCCGTGGACCAGGGTGGCCTCCTGCAGCGCCTCGGCCTTGCCCATGGCCGTCTGCAGCGAGCGGATGAACTGGGCGCGCGTCTGGTTCTTTGCCCGCTGCAGTTCCGCCTCGGTGATCCCTTCGCTGACGACGCGGGCGATCTCCTCGTCCACCAGCGCCTCCAGCCGGCCGGCGTCCACGCCCTGGTTGGCGCGGGTGTAGACCAGCATCAGCCCCGGCCCGCGGCGCAGGTCGCGGAACAGGGTGGCGAAGCTGGCGGCGCGCTCCTGCTTGACCAGCCGCTGGTTCAGGCGCGAGCTGTTGCCGCCAGCCAGAATGCGCCCCAGCAGCTCCAGCGCGGGCGCGTCGGCGTGGGTGGCCGACACGGCGCCGTAGCTGGCCATGAACGCCGGCAGGTTGGCGTTCGGGTCGCGGATGGTGTCGCGCCTGGGCAGCCCGGCAAAGGCGTTGTTGCACTCCACCGGCGGCGGCGCCGGACCGCTGGGAATGGGGCCGAAGTACTGCTGCACCAGCTGCCGCGCCACGGCGGGGTCAAAGTCGCCGACCAGCGTGAGGGTGGCGTTGTTGGGCGCGTAGTAGGTGCGAAAGAACTGCTGCACGTCTTCGATGCGCGCCGCGTTCAGGTCATCCATCGACCCGATCACCTCGTGCGCGTACGCGAAGCACCCTTCGGCGTTGTACGGCGCGGTGAATGCGCGCTGCACGGAGTTGCCGTACGGCGAGTTGTCCACGCGCAGGCGGCGCTCCTCCTTGACGATCTCCTGCTGGTTGGCCAGCTGCTCGGCCGTCACGTTCAGCGCGCGCATCCGGTCCGCCTCCAGCCACAGCGCCAGGTTCAGCCGGCTGGGCGGCACCGCCTGGTAGTAGTTGGTGCGGTCCTGGGCGGTGGACGCGTTCAGGCCGGCGGCGCCGGCCGCGCGCAGCAGGCGGCTGTGCTCGCCCTTGGGCGCGTTCTCGCTCCCCTCGAACATCATGTGCTCGAACAGGTGGGCGAACCCGGTCCGGCCCGCGCGCTCGTTCCGGCTGCCGACGTCGTACCACAGGTTCACCGCGACGAGCGGGGCTCGGCGGTCGGGCGACAGGACGACGCGCAGCCCGTTGTCGAGCCGATGACGCTCGATCGCGATCTGCGACACGCGGTTCCTCCGTGTGACGGCCAGGGCCGGTTCCGGTACGGAAAACGGGCTCGCGCTGGCGCGGCC
>DATABT010000358.1:0-3088 GCA_036259455.1 Longimicrobium sp.
GCGCCGCCTGCACGGTGACGGCAGGCGCCACGGTCATCGCCGCGAGCCTGGGGCCGAACACGGGCGGCACCGGCAGCGTCGGCGATTCGAGCGTATCGGCCAGCCGGATGTCCGCGCCGCCGGCCAGCCATTACACCCCAGGAGAGAGACATGCGCAAGCTGAGGCTGAAGGTCGAGCAGTTGCAGGTCGAGAGCTTCGCCGTCCGCGGCGAAGCGGCGCGCGGGGAGGGCACCGTTCGCGGGCACGCGGAGGCCACCTACGGCTGCACCGAGGGCTGGGTCACGTGCCCCTATGAGACGATCGACCAGGTCACCTGCTGGTCCTGCAACGAAACGGAGCGCGGCTTTACCTGTATTCACGGGGCCTGCGCGTAGCCGCGCGGATGTGGCGAACAGCAGAGCAGCAGAGACGAATCCCCGTCTCTGCTGCTCTGCTTTCCTGTGTATCACCCCGTCCGGACAAAGACTCGGCCTCGCACCCGTTCTGCGATTCCCGAATGCTCAGCCGGATGCGGTGTGGCACCCCTTCCGTTCAGGATGCCGCGCCGAACCCTCGCAGCGCGGGATACAGGGCCCGGAAGCGCGCGTACGGCGCGTCGTAGGCGCGGTGCGCGGCGGAGTCGGGCGTCTCCCGCGCGCTGCGGGTGAGGGTGGCGCGCGCGGCGGCGGCCAGGTCCGGGAACGTGCCCGCGCCCACCGCCGCCAGCAGCGCCGCGCCGTACGCCGGCCCCTCCTCGCGGTTCACCGTCTGCACGGACACGCCGTACACCTCCGCCTGCAGCCGCCGCAGGAACGGGCTCTTCGCGCCTCCGCCCGTCAGCAGCAGCGAGTGTGGAGAGAGCCCCAGCTCCTGCAGGATGCTCACGGAATCACGCAGCGCGAAGCACACCCCCTCCAGCACGGCGCGCGTCAGGTGCGCCCGCGTGTGCGCCAGGCTCAGCCCCACGAACGCGCCCCGCGCCGACGCGTCGCGGTGCGGCGTGCGCTCGCCCTGCAGGTACGGCAGAAAGGTCACGCCCTCCGCGCCCGCGGGAACGGACGCCGCCTCCGCGTCCAGCGCCTTGCGCGAGGCCGGCGTCTCGTCCAGTTCGCGCGCCAGCTGCTGGTGGTACCAGTTGAACGCGCCCGCCGCGGAAAGCACCACGCCCATCAGGTACCAAACGCCGGGAACGACGTGCGCGAAGGTGTGCGCCCGGAGCCCCGGATCCACCAGCGGCTGCGCGGTGGGCGCCAGCACCGTCCCCGACGTCCCCCAGCTGGCCACCGCCTCGCCCGGCGTGACGACGCCCACGCCCGCCGCGCCGCACGCGTTGTCCGCGCCCCCGCCGACCACCGGCGTCCCCCGCGCGAGGCCGGTCAGGCGCGCGGCATCCGCCGTCACCCGGCCCAGCACCTCCGACGAGCCGCCGACGTCCGGCAGCAGCGCGCGCGGCACGCCGACGGCGGACAGGATCTCGTCGCTCCAGCGCTGGCCCGCGGGGTCGTACATCAGCGTGCCCGACGCGTCGGACGGCTCCGTCGCCAGCGTACCCGTCAGCCGGAAGCGGATGAAGTCCTTGGCCAGCAGCACCGTAGCCAGGCGGCTGTAGGCGTCCGGCTCCTTCTCCCGCAGCCAGAGGACTTTCGGCAGCGTGAAGCCCTCCAGCGCCGGGTTGCGCACCCAGTCGCGCAGGCGGTCCTCGCCGCCCGCGCGGCGGGTGATCTGGGCGCACTGCTCCGTGGTCCGCCCGTCGCACCAGAGCAGCGCCGGGCGAATGACCTGCCCCGCGCGGTCAAGAAAGACCGACGAGTGCATCTGCCCGCTGATGCCGATGCCGCCGATCTCGCCATCCGGCCGCTCCACGCGCAGCCGGCGGAGGGAGGCGACCGTGGCGTCCCACCAGGAGTCCGGGTCCTGCTCCGCCCAGCCGGGGCGCGGCGTGCTCATCGACAGCGGCGCCAGCGCGGAGGCGACCACCTCGCCGTCCTGCGCCACGAGGATCGCCTTGACGCCGCTGGTGCCGACGTCCAGCCCCAGGAACAGCGCGCCGGCCACGTCAGCGAACGCCGAGCAGGACTTCGATGGTCAGCTGGTCCAGCCGCTCGTAGCCGTAGCCCCGCGCCCGGATGGCGTCCAGGTCCAGCGTCTGCCCCCTGATCTGCTCCGCGGATGCGGCCGAGTAGCGCACCGGCTCCCCCGCCCCGCCACCGCGAGAACGCAGTTCGCCCACGATCTGCTGAATCTCCGGGTCCGCGTTCCACCGCGCCGCCCTGTCCTTGAGGATCAGGTACGTGCGCATGCACGCGCGCGCAAAGTCCCACACGCCCGCCTCGTCTTCCGTGCGGTAGGCGTGCGCGTCGAAGTGCCGCATCCCCTGGTAACCCGAATCCTCCAGCAGCTTTACCAGAAAGAAGGCGCCCCTGGGATCCACCGCGCCAAAGCGGAAGTCCTGGTCGTAGCGGCCGGGCTTCTGGTCGTTCAGGTCGATGTGGAACAGCTTGCCCGCGTCGATGGCCTGCCCCACCCCGTGCGCGAAGTCCAGCCCCGCCATGGTGTCGTGCGCCACCTCGGGATTCAGCCCCACCATCTCGGGGCGATCCAGCGTGTGGATGAACGCCAGCGCGTGGCCGATCGTCGGCAGGTAGATGTCGCCGCGGGGCTCGTTGGGCTTGGGCTCCAGCGCGAACCTGTAGCCGTACCCCTGCGCGATCGAATACTCGCAGAGAAAGTTGAGCGCCTCGCGGAACCACTCCACCGCCTGGCGCGGGTCCTTGGCCGCGTTGGTCTCCGTCCCCTCGCGGCCGCCCCAGAACACGTAGATGGACGCGCCCAGCTCCGCGCCCAGGTCCATCGAGCGCATGGTCTTCTGCAGCGCGTAGCGGCGAACGCGCGCGTCGTTGCTGGTGAACGCGCCGTCGCGGAAGACGGGATCGCCGAACAGGTTGGTGGTCGCCATCGGCACCTGGACCCCGCACTGCTCCAGCGCCCGCCTGAATTCACGAACGATGCGGTCGCGCTCCGGCGCCGGCGCGTCGCGCGGGACCAGGTCCTCGTCGTGCAGGTTTACGCCGTACGCGCCGATCTCGCCCACCTACATCGTCCAGAAGC
>DATABT010000359.1:0-2678 GCA_036259455.1 Longimicrobium sp.
CGAGTGGAACCGCACGGACGCCGCGTATCCCGCGGACGCGTGCATCCACACGCTCTTCGAGGCGCAGGCGGCGCGGACGCCGGACGCCATCGCGGCGACGCACGGCACCGAATCCGTCACCTACGCGGAGCTGAACGCGCGCGCCAACCAGCTGGCGCGCCACCTGGTCCGCCTGGGCGTGGAGCGCGAAGCGCGGGTGGGGATCGGCCTGGCGCGCGGCATCGAGATGCTTGTGTCGATGCTGGCCGTGCTCAAGGCGGGCGGCGCCTACGTGCCGCTGGACGCCGCCTATCCCGCCGATCGTCTCGCCTTCACCCTGCGCGACGCGCGCGTGGGCGTGCTGCTGACGCAGGAGAGCCTGCGCGGCGTGCTCCCCGTGCGCGACGGCGTTCGCGTCGTGAGCGTCGACGCCGCGGAATGCGCGAAGGAGATCGCGCGCGAGGGCGCGGAGAACCTGGAGATCGCCGTCTCGCCGCGGGGGCTGGGCTACCTGATCTACACCTCCGGATCGACCGGCGTCCCCAAGGGCGTCGCCATCGAGCACGAGAGCGCCGTCGTCCTGCTGTCGTGGGCGAAGGAGGTGCACACGGCGGAGGAGCTGGGGGGGATGCTCGCCTGCACCTCCATCTGCTTCGACCTCTCCGTCTACCAGCTCTTTGTGCCGCTCTCCCTGGGCGGGCGCGTGATCATCGTCGACAACGCGCTGGCGCTCCCCTCCGCCCCGGCGGCGGGCGAGGTGCGGCTGCTGAACACCGTCCCGTCCGCCGCGGCCGCGCTGCTCAAGGTGAACGGCATCCCGGCCGGGGTGACGACGGTGAACCTCGCGGGCGAGCCGCTGCGCACGGAGCTGGTGGATGCGCTCTACGCCCGCGGCGTGCGGCGGGTCTACGACCTCTACGGCCCCTCCGAAGACACCACCTACAGCACGTTCACGCTGCGCCGCGCGGGCGCCCGGGCCACCATCGGCCGGCCGATCGCGAACACGCGGGCGTACGTGCTGGACGGACGGATGCAGCCGGTGCCGGCGGGCGTGCCTGGCGAGCTGTACCTGGCGGGCCGCGGCCTGGCGCGCGGCTACCTGGGCCGCCCGGCGCTCACGGCGGAGCGCTTCATCCCCGATCCCTTCGGCGCGGACGCCGGCGGGCGGATGTACCGCACCGGGGACCGCGTGCGGTGGACGGCGCAAGGGACGCTGGAGTACCTGGGGCGCTTCGATCACCAGGTGAAGATCCGCGGCTTCCGGATCGAGCTGGGGGAGATCGACACCACGCTGCGCCGGCACCGCGCCGTGCGTGACTGCGTGGTCGTCGTCCGCGAGGACGCCCCGGGCGACAGGCGGCTCGTCGCCTACGTGGCGGGTGACGCGGACGCGGACACGCTGCGCGCGCACCTGCGGCAGAGCGTGCCCGAGTACATGGTCCCCTCCGCGTGGGTGATGATGGAGGCGCTGCCACTTACCCCCAACGGCAAGCTGGACCGCCGGGCGCTCCCCCCGCCGGACTTGGCGGCGGCGGTGGACGCGTACGTCGCGCCGCGCACGCCGGTGGAGGAAGTCCTCGCCGGGATCTGGGCGCAGCTGCTGGGGGTGGAGCGCGTGGGCGTGCACGACGACTTCTTCCAGCTGGGCGGGCACTCGCTGCTGGCCACGCGCCTGGTGTGGCGCATGGGCGAGGTGTTCGGCACGGAGGTGCCGGTGCGCGCGGTGCTGGAGGCGCCCACCGTCGCGCGGCTGGCGGAGCGGGTGGAAGCGGCCCGCGGGGCCGGCGCGGCGCGCCTGGCGCCCATCGCTCGCGCGGAGCGGACGGAGGCCCTGCCGCTCTCGTTCGCGCAGGAGGGGCTGTGGTTCCTGGACCAGCTGCAGCCGGGGAGCGCCTTCTACAACGTCCCCGAGCCGCTGCGGCTCTCCGGCGCGCTGGACGTGCCGGCGCTGGAGCGCGCCCTGGGCGAGATCGTACGCCGCCACGAGGTGCTGCGCACCTCCCTGCAGGGCCGCGACGGCGGCGCGGTGCAGGTGATCGCGCCCTTCGCCGGCTTCTCGCTCCCGGTGGAGGACCTGTCCTCGCTGGATGCGGATGCCATCCAGGCGGAGGCGGAGCGCCGCACGGCGGACGAGGCCGCGCGCGCGTTCGACCTGGCGGCGGGGCCGCTGTTCCGCGCGGTGCTGCTGCGCCTGGCCGCGGACGAGCACGTGCTGCTGCTGACCCTGCACCACGCCGTGACCGACGGGTGGAGCACGGGCGTGCTGCACCGCGAGCTGGGCGCGCTCTACGCCGCCTTCGCGGAGGGGCGCGAGAGCCCGCTGGCGGAGCCGGCGGTGCAGTACGCGGACTACGCCGTCTGGCAGCGCGCGCGGCTGCGGGGCGAGGCGCTGGAGCGCGAGCTGGCGTGGTGGAAGGAGCGGCTGGCCGGCGCGCCCGCGCTGCTGGAGCTGCCGACCGATCATCCGCGTCCCGCCGTGCAGACCTTCCGCGGCGCCGACGAGGCGGTGGTGCTCGATGCCGACCTGCTGGCGCCGCTGCAGGCGCTGGCCCGGGCGGAGGGCGCCACGCTGTACATGGTGCTGCTGGCCGCCTTCCAGGTGCTGCTTTCGAAGTACAGCGGCAGCGAGGACGTGGTCGTGGGCACCCCCGTGGCGGGGCGCACGCGGCCGGAGGTGGAGGAGCTGATCGGCTTTTTCG
>DATABT010000360.1:0-1967 GCA_036259455.1 Longimicrobium sp.
CGGCAGCGCTACGTTCACCAACTGCTGGATACTGGTTTCCAGCACGAGCATGGGGCACCTCCCTTTCTGGTGATGGGGTTGGGTGCCTCATGCTCTTTTTCGACCACGATGTCAAGGAAACTATATGCTTCCAGATTTCTCGGTCGGCGCCACAGAACTTTCTGCACCACCCGGGATCGCGCGCGGCGCCTCCTTCGAAATGACCCCGCGCGCGGGGCCACTTTCATTTCCTACAGGGTGCGTGCAGCGCCGGATGACGCGGGACGACGTCGCCCTCGTTCCAGGACAGCGGTCCAGCGGCACCTACTCGCCGATGTCCTCGTTCCACAGCACGGGATGGCGGGCGATGAAGCGCTCCATCAGCGCAATGCATTCGGGGTCCTGCAGCACCCGCACCTCCACGCCGCGCGAGCGCAGGAAATCCTCCTCGCCCATGAAGGTGCGGTTCTCGCCGATGACGACGCACGGAATGCCGTAGAGCAGGATGGCGCCGGAGCACATGGCGCACGGCGAGAGCGTGGTGTACAGCGTGCATTCGCGGTAGACGCGCGCGGGGTGGCGGCCGGCCCGCTCCAGTGCATCCATCTCTCCGTGTAGCACCACGCTCCCCTGCTGCACCCGCCGGTTGTGCCCGCGCCCCAGGATCACGCCGTCGTGCACCAGCACGCTGCCGATGGGAATGCCGCCCTCGCGCTCCCCCTGCTCCGCCTCCTCGCGCGCGGCGCGCATGAACTCGTCCATCGGCCTCTCCGCGTGGATGATGAGCTCTACCGCCCCTGCGCCCGGGTGACGACCTCGATGGCCTTCTCCAGCAGCTCGTCGCGCCCGGCGGCCACGCCCGCGCGCGTCCGCCGCGCCGGCACGGTGGGGAGAATACCGACGCCATGGTGCCGCGAGCCGTCGTGCTTGAGCACCCGCATTCCCGTGAAGCCGATGGAGTAGCCGCCCGGCAGCTCGAACGGGTTCACGTTGCCGTTGGTTCCCGCCGTGGGCTGGCCCACGATCTCGCCCAGCCGGTACGCCTCCACGATCCCCATCATCGATTCCGCGAAGCTGATCGCCCGCCCGTCGGTGATGAAGGCGCGCGGGGCGGCCAGGTACGGCGCCCCCGGCTGCAGCTCCCACCGCCCGCGCGCGTCGTGGCGGGCGCCGGGCGCGTCCGGACGCGTGACCACGGGAATGTGCCACTGCGCGCTCTGCCCCGGCTCGCGGATGAGGTGAGAGAAGAACTCCATCGGGTTCAGCCCGTCCGGGTAGCCGCGCATGTCGAAGACCAGCCCCGCCGCGCGCTCCAGGTCCGGCATGGCGGCCTGCAGCTGCGCGGGCGTCACCCGGTCCAGGTCCACGTACCAGATGCCGGGCCGCACCTGCGCCACGGGCGCGGGCTTTCCCTCCGGCGCCGGCTGCGGACGCGCCGGCCGGCGGAGGGCCACGGTGGCCGTGTCGCCGTCCGCGCGCTCCACCGTCACCTGGACCACGGAGTCGCGCCCGAGCAGCAGCTCGGAGTGCGCGCGGTAGTCGCGCCACCCGGGCGTGGCGGCGGAGATCAGCGCATGCTGCGCCGCGACCAGCGAATCCGCGGACCTCCCGTCCACGCGCAGGATGACGTCGCCCGGGCGCAGCCCCTCCGCCGCGGCCATCACCGTCGGCCGCCCCTCCACCGGCTCGATCGCCACCAGCGGCGCGCGCTGCGCCCCCTCGCACCCGTGCAGCACGCGCCCGTGCCCGTCGTCCAGCGCGGCGACCAGGCGGCGCAGCGTGCCCAGGAACGCGCACTCGTCGGCGTCCGTCGCCGCGGTGGAGAGCGCGCGCGGAAGCTCGGCGGGCCAGTCCACCTCCACCACGTCGAAGTACGGATAGAAGTGCTGAAAGATGTTCCACGCCAGCGCCACGTTCGCCAGCCGCGTCGCGCGGTCGTCGCCCGTGCCCGCGGCGATGGGCGCGGGGGCCGGCGGCGGCGCGTGCGG
>DATABT010000361.1:0-4907 GCA_036259455.1 Longimicrobium sp.
GCGCGGCGCCGCGCGGCGACGGCGGCTTCCACACGCGGCTGAACGCCTCCGTGCGCGAGACGCTGGCGCGGCAGGTGGCCGGCGCGCGCGCGGCGTACCAGCGGCGCAGGGCGGGCGGGGCGCGGCTGCAGCTGAACCAGACGGCGCCGACGGTCGGCTCGCTCATCCAGCTGAACGGCAGCCTGGAGGCGTGCACATCGCCGCAGACGCGGACGGGGCGCATCGTGGCGGTGAGCCAGCGCGCGGTGGTGGTGGCCGACACCGCCAATCCGGCTGGCGGCTTCACGGAGGCGGACTACCAGCACGTGGCGGCCACCTTCGACTCGCTGATCTATCCCGTCAACGTCACCGCGTTCGGCGAGCCGACCGACGTGGACCAGAACGGGCGGGTGACCATCTTCTTCTCGCGCGTGGTGAACGAGCTCACCCCGCGCAACGTGAACTACATCGTGGGCGGCTTCTTCTACGGCCGCGACCTCTTTCCCCGCGCCGCGGACGCGGACTTCGACGAGGGGTGCCCGGGAAGCAACTACGCCGAGATGTTCTACCTGCTGGCGCCGGACCCCACGGGCGTGGTGAACGGCAACGTGCGCTCGGCGGAGGACGTGCGGCAGAGCACGCTGGGGGTGGTGGGGCACGAGTTCCAGCACCTGATCAACGCCTCGCGCCGCCTGTACGTGGTGCCGGGGGTGACGGGGAACAACTGGAACGAGGCCGTCTGGCTGAACGAGGGGCTGAGCCACATCGCCGAGGAGCTGCTCTTCTACCATCGCACGCAACTGGGCCCGCGGCAGAACCTGGGGAACGGCATCCTGGCGCAGGGGACCGTCACGCGCGCGGCGTTCCTGGAGTTCGAGCAGCAGAACGAGGGGCGCTACGGCGAGTACCTGGCAAACCCGGAGACCAATTCGCCGTACGAGAACGGCGACGACCTGGCCGTGCGCGGCGCGGCGTGGGCGTTCCTGCGCTACGTGGCGGACCGCCGCGACGGCAACGACACGCAGCTGTGGAACGCGCTGGTGAACAACGAGAAGGTGGGGCTGGCCAACCTGCAGGAGATCCTGGGGCAGGACCCCATCCCGCTGGTGCGCGACTTTGCCGTCAGCGTGTACACGGACGACGCGGTGAGCGGCATCCCCGCCATCTTTACGCAGCGCAGCTGGAACCACCGCTCCATCTGGTCCAGCACGTCCGGCGGGTTCCCCCTGCTGGTGCGGCCCCTGACGAGCGGAACGCCGCTGGACGTGCTGCTGACCGTGGGCGGGACGGCGTACCTGCGCGCGGGCGTGGCTTCGGGACGCCGCGGCTCCATCCAGCTCTCCGTGGGTGACGCGGGGCTGCCGGAGACCGTCACCGTAACGGTGGTGAGGACGAAGTGAGGATCCGCCCCGCGCTGCTCCTCGTCATGGCCGCGGTCGCGGGATGCACCGCGCCCGCGGCGCGCGGCGGCGGGGCGGAGCGGCTGGCCGGGACGGTGGCGGTGGTGGGCTCGGCGCCCATGAACGTCCATCTCTCGCTGCAGACCATGGACGGGCGCAGCGTGTTCCTGGCCGGCCCCGCGGCCTCGGAGCTGCGGGCGCTGGCCGGGGCGGTGGTGGAGGTGGAGGGGCGGATGGAGGGCGGCGCCTTCCAGGCCGCCGGCTACCGCATCCGCTCGGTGGACGGCCGCCCGGTGCTGTGGGGCACGGTGGAGGCGGCCCCGGGCGGCGGCCTGCAGCTGCGGCTGCAGGACGGCTCGGCGGTGCGGCTGGGTGCCGGGGCGGACCGGCTGCGGGCGGGGCAGAAGGTGTGGGTGCAGGGCCCCACGCAGGTGCAGGTGCAGACGTACGGCGTGATCGCTCCCTAGCCGGGCGGCGGGCGGGGGTGTCCCCCTCGCGCGCGCCCGGGCGTTCTACCATCATTGGCCGCGCCCCCGCGGGGCCGCCTTTCACGGACCATCCGACCCTTCCCATGAAGCGACTTCTGCTGCTTTCCGCGGTGGCCCTGCTCGCGCTCCCCGCCTGCGAGAACGACCCCACCGGCGGCAACCCCGACATCGTCTCCGTGCAGCTGATGCCGGAGGACCGCACGCTCTCCGTGGGCGAGACGCTGGAACTGGAGATCACCGTGCGCGACGAGGACGGCGAGTCGCCCACGCAGAACGAGCTGGCGAAGGTGGCGTACTCGACCGACGACCCGGCGGTGGCCACGGTGAGCGCCACGGGCGTGGTGACGGGCGTGGCGCCGGGCCAGGCGAACATCCGCGCGGAGCTGGAGGGGGTGGCCGGCACGGTCCGCGTCACCGTCGCGGCGGCGCCCCCGGGGTGCGGCACGGCCAGCGCGGTGCGCTCGCTCCCCGTGGGCGGCAGCGTGACGCTGGGCGGCATCGAGGCGGCCACGGTCTGCCTGGCCGGCGGTGCCGCGGGGTCGGAGTACGTGGCCGTGCCCTTCTACGCGGGCCGGCTGGACGCGGGCTTCGCCAACGTGCTGCTGGGCGCGCAGGGCGTGGTTTCCGTGGCCCCGACCAGCCCGTACGTGGCGCCGGCGCTTTCGCTGGCGGGCGGCCGCGAGCTGGACGAGGAGTTCCACCAGCGGCTGCGTGAGCGGGCGGCGGGCGAGCTGGCGCCGTACGTGGACGACGCGATCGCGGCCGGGCGGGCGCCGCAGGGCGGCCTGCAGCCCTCGTACGTGCTGAACCTGCGCAACCCCACGGTGGGGCAGACGGTGCAGGTGAACACGTCTACCGAGGAATCGTGCGAGAGCCCGCACATGCGCACGGGCCGGGTGGTGGCGGTGGGGTCGCGCTCCGTGGTGCTGGCCGACATCGCGAACCCGGCGGGCGGGCTGACGGACGCGGAGTACGCCTCGTTCGCGGCGGGCTTCGACACGCTGGTCCATCCCGCGGTAACGGGTGCCTTCGGCGCGTCGGGCGACGTGGACGACAACGGGCGCGTGGTCATCTTCTACACCCGCGCGGTGAACGAGCTCACGCAGCCGGGGTCGGGGTCGTACGTGGGCGGCTACTTTCACCCGCGCGACCTGTTCCCCACGCGCGACCGCGACGGTCTGTCGGCGTGCGCGGCCAGCAACTACGCCGAGATGTTCTACATGCTGGTGCCGGACCCGGGCGGGGCGGTGAACGGCAACGTCTTCAGCCGCGACCTGGTGCTGCAGACCTCGCTGGGCACCATCGCGCACGAGTTCCAGCACCTGATCAACGCGTCGCGCCGGCTGTACGAGATCGGCACCACCAACTGGAACGAGGAGACGTGGCTCAACGAGGCCATGAGCCACGTGGCCGAGGAGGTGATGTTCTACCGCGCGTCGGGGCTGTCGGCGCGGCAGAACCTGGCGGCGCCGCAGATCCAGGGGAACACGCGGGCGCTGAACGCGTTCCGCAGCTACATGGACCAGAACATCCGCCGCTTCGAGAAGTACCTGGAGGATCCGGAGGGCCAGTCGCCGTACGACGCCAGCAACGCGGACGCCAACGACCTGGCCACGCGCGGCGCGGGGTGGGCATTCCTGCGCTACGCGGTGGACCGCAAGGGCGGGAGCGAGAGCGAGCTGCTGCGGGCGCTCGTGGACGGCAGCGTGACGGGCTTCGCCAACCTGCAGCGCGCGCTGGGCTCCGACCCGCGCCCGTGGGTGCGCGACTGGACGGTTTCCAACTTCACGGACGACGTGGTGCCGGGGGTGGACGCGCGGTTCACGCAGCCGAGCTGGAACTTCCGCTCCTTCTACAGCACCTTCCCGCTGCGCACGCGGCGCATGGCGGGCCCGGGTACAGTGGAAACGTTCATCAAGAGCGGGAGCGGCGCGTTCGTGCGCTTCGGCGTGCTGCCGGCCACGGTGGCGAGCATCACCGGCCGCAGCAGCGGGGCGCAGCCGCTGCCCTCGTCCGTCTACCTGACCATCGTCCGCACCAGGTAGCTCTGGCGGATGGATGATGAAAGAGCCCCACCGCGGATCGTGCGTCCGCGGCGGGGCTCCGTCGTTCGTCGGGCAAAAATACGTGGGTTTTACACGAAGCAGCGGAGCAACGGAGGAACGTTTTCCAGGTCTGGTATGAGAACGCCTGCCGCCCGGGCGAATCGGCGCAGCCGGACGGAGCACAAGCGTTGGCGGGTGATGTTGAGTCCCGGCAGATACCTCGGTCGGCGCCGGAGATCCTGCAGCGGCGGAGATCCCGCAGGCGCCTCCCTCGGAATGACAGTTCGCGCTGGGACGACAGCCGCGCCTCGGGTGGGTGGGTGGGCGGGAGGAACAAGAAGAGGACGCGGAGAACGTCCATCGCAGTAGTGTCCCGTTAGAAGTCGAAGAGCTGCAATTGGTTAGCTGGGCCGTCGCGGAGGGAGGTGTAATCCGCACGGCCCAGCGCTTGTGATATCTCGATTTTTTCGAAGAGAGTAATGCTGAGGATCTGTAGAATTGTGTAGAGACTGTGCTTGTGGGTTCTCTGAAATCTGTCGCGGTTCTTCTCTAAACTCTGGCGCGCCAGGGGGAGCTACGCTGCGTCTGCGATGGCGTCTTGCGTGAGTTCCTCCTTGTGGTTGCGGGTGCGGTAGGAGCGTCCGCGGAGCACGTAGTGGGTGCCGCGCTCCAGGAGCCGGTCGAGGATGGCCTCGGCGAGATCCGGATCATGCAGCACCTGGCCGAGCGCCGCCAGAGGCTTGTTGGTCGTGACGAGGGTAGAGCGGCGCTTCAGGTGCCGGATGCTGACGACGCGGAAGAGCACGTTGGCGGCGTCGGCGGCGTAGCTCTGGTAGCCGAGTTCGTCGATGACAAGGACGTGCGGGTGCACGTACGGCTCGAGCGCCGCCTCCAGCCGCCCCGTGAGCGCGGCGTGGGAGAGCGCGCCGATCAGCTCGTCGGCGGAGGTGAAGAGGGCCTCGAATCCGTTCTGGATGGCGCGGTAGGCCACGGCG
>DATABT010000362.1:0-1688 GCA_036259455.1 Longimicrobium sp.
GTTCGGTGCAGGCGCCTCCTTCGAAATGACAGTTCGGCGTCGGGTCTGTTTACCTGCAACGAAATCGACGAAGAACCTAAAAAAAACAAAAAAATCTATGGCAGATTTGCTTTGCTATGATGATTCGATGAGCGACCACACACACCCAAGCCGCTGATCGCCATCGGCTCGAGCCTCGATGATCTCGCCGAGAGGCCTCTCGGCATCCGGCGAGCGTCGGGCCGAGCACGCGCGGGTCGACGGCTTCAGCCAGGAGCGGCTGGAGCGGCTGCTGAATGCGCTGGACCTGGGAAGTACGCAATCCAGGTCGGCCCCCGGCCCGAGGGGCAGGAACGCGCCGGCACCACCGTTCAGCTGGTCGAAGCCTTCTGATTCTCCGCGCCGCGCGCAACGCGAGGGACAGCGTACGGATCGTCATCCCGCAGTCGCCTCCCGCCATCAGCAGGAGCACAGCGGTGAGGAAGCGGTGTTCACGCGGTGATGATTGCGGCGACGCGAGGTCGCGGAACGGGAGGGCACGATACAGCAGCGCGGCTTTCGCGGCGAGACGGATGTGGCGCCGCCCGTGCAGGCGGTTTCGCAAGTGCTTGTCGCGCAAAGTTCCAGACTCTACTTGCGGGCCACACGGAAATCCGCTAGCTGTTGGGGAACGGAGTTGCGCAAACTCCACCCTCCAGTCCCCGAGCGCACCGAGAGGTCCGCGATGTCCAGCCAGCTGGCCCCCGCCTGTCCCGCCTGCGGTAATGATTCCACCCACCCCATCCTGCGGCTGAACGTGCCCTTCGCGCGCGGTGACCGGCTCACCGCCCGCGTCTTTGCGTGCCGGGAGTGCACGCACCGGTTTCTCCCCATCACGGAGGAAGAGCAGCGGCGGGTGGATGCGCACTACGACCGCGACTACATGGGCTACCGCTTCGACCCGTTCTTTGCCGCGCGCATCCGCGACGAGGTCGCGCGCCAGCTGGTTCCGCGCGTGCCTCCGCCCGCGCGGGTGCTGGACGTGGGGTGCGGGGCCGGCGAGTTCATGCGCGCCGCCGCCGCCGCGGGGTACCAGGTGGAGGGCGTGGACATCAGCGAAGCGGCCGCCGAGCACTGCCGCGGGCTGGGGCTGCACGCCACGTCGGGCGACTTTCTGACCATGCCGTTCGCCGAGCGGTACTCGATGGTGACGATGTGGGACGTGGTGGAGCACCTGCGGTCGCCGGAGGCGTTTCTGCGCAGGGCGCGCGAGATCCTGGTGCCCGGCGGCGCGCTGGTGCTCAAGATCCCCGGCTACGGGCCGCTCAGCTACCGCGCGATCGCCATCTACCCGCGGCTGGCGTCAACCGTCATCGGCGCGCCGGGGCACCAGCAGTACTTTACGCCGCGCTCGCTGCGGACGCTGCTGGCGCGCTGCGGCTACGAGAACGCGGAATGGCTGGGCTCCGGCCGCTTTCGCTCCAAGCCGGCCACGCGCAGCGTCAAGAAGCTGATCGGCCGCACCCTCACCGCCGCCGTGAACCGCGTGGCGCGCAACGGCAACCTGTACATCGCGGCGTACGCGGCAAAGCCGGCCGACGCCACCGCCCACGCCTCATCGGGCCGCACGGCTTCCGCGGCCGCGGAGTGACGCGCGCGCTCCGTCGACGCGACACGGGGGCGGGCGATCTTCCCGGTTCACGGGGCCGGCTCCACCCGCTGGAGCCGGC
>DATABT010000363.1:0-11177 GCA_036259455.1 Longimicrobium sp.
GCTCACCAGCATCCGGCTGCCGGGCGCCATCACCGACTCCATGCGCTACGACCTGGAGGGGCGGCTGGTCTGGCGCAACGAGAGCGGCCCCGCCGCCGGCGTGCTGCACGCGGAGACCATGCAGTACGACGCACGTGGCAAGCTGGTGCAGGCGAACAACGGGAGCAGCCAGTTCACCAACTGGTACTCGGGGATGGGAACGCTGGTGGGGACGGACTGGTCCAACCTTACCCAGAATGTGGGCCGCATCGCCGAAGAGCTGCAGACGGACCCGCTGGGGAGCACCGGACTGCGCCGCACCAACGTGGGGATGGATGCCACCGGCGGGTTCGCGCGCTTCCAGAACATGTACCAGCCGGGAACGGGCCGGCTGCTGTTCTCGCGCCGCGCGCCGCCGTCGCACCCCAGCAGCGACTTCGAGCAGGACAGCACCGGCCGCGCGTACGACGCGGGTGGCAACGTGACGCGTGGCTACCAGCGGGTGGGCCAGTCGGTGAACGGGGTCATCCAGGTGGGGCGCGAAGTGGAGACGCGCAACTACTACGGCGCCGACGACCGGCTGCGGGTGCTGCAGAAGCTGGAGATCCGCGACGGCGAAGCCGGCGTCGCCGGGTACGAAACCGCGGGCGTGTGGGAGGAGTACCGCTACGACGCGCTGGGCCGGCGTGTGATGGTTCGGACGCGGATGGACAGCAGCCTGTGCAACTACGAAACGTGGGGGTGCACGCCCAGCACCACGACGTTCGTGTGGGCGGGCGACCAGCTGCTGTGGGAGCTGAAGAGCGCCAGCGGCACGCACGCGAGCGCCGCGGGTGGCAACGTGAGCTACTTCCACGCCGGCGGCATCGACCGGCCGCTGGTGATCACGAAGGGCTCGACCAGCATCGTCCCGCACCAGAACTGGCGGGGGCAGTTCGCGCGGGGCACCTACGCCGACGGCACGAAGAGCGACTGCCCGCCGGGCGTGACCACCGGCTGCACGCCGGTCGCGTGGCCGGGGGAGCGCACGACGGCGCGGCACGAGCGGGAGTCGGGCGGCGAGATCCGCAACTGGTTCGGCGGACTGGTGGACGGCATGCGCGACGCCAGCGGCCAGATGTACATGCGCAACCGCTACTACGACCCGCAGACGGGCCAGTTCACGCAGAGCGATCCGATCGGGCTGGCGGGCGGGCTGAACGCGTACGGGTTCGCGAATGGGGATCCGGTCACATATAGCGATCCTTACGGGCTCCGCCCTGACGACGTAATTGTAGGCTGCCGCAGTGTCGACAACACCCGAGGACTGGGCGGACATTGCTCCGTTCGGATCGTAAACGAAAAGCTGAATATTGACGTCACCTACGAGGTGCTATCGAACGGGATTGGTGAACCCCAGTTTGCGGGCCAGACCTCTCCCCAGCAGGCCGCGCGGTATGAGGGCCGCGGCGTGCAGGTAGCCGTACCAAACGGGATGACTTCGGATGAGTTCGACATGCGCGTCCTTGAGAATGCCGAACGCATCTCACAAGAACGGAACGGTCAGAACTACTCGCCATCAGGCACCCGGAACTCCAATCGCTTTGTGTATGACGTGATCACACAATCCGGGGGCAAGGTTCCTTGGGCGGCGGTTCCGTACAACAAAGCAACACCCGGAATCTGTGGCGGGAAGGGGATATTACTCGGGACCGACTGTAGCGGCTCCCGCTCCGAGGGAAGTTCCGGGCCTAGAAAGCAATGACCATGAAACGCTTCCGATGGACGTGGAACACAGCAGTGGGAGCTGCGTTCGGAACGGCGCTCGCCATATCTCTTCACGTCTGGCAAGTGTACGCCACGAGCAGCTCCGGAATGGCGGCCGAGGGAGTGGCATTCAACACGTACTTGATTGCGCACCTGCTGGGATTCCCCACGAACATGTTGCTCTCGACGGTGGTGGATCTCCCCGGATGGAGCGGATACCTCCTACTCCTGCTCGGTATTGTCGTAAACTGGGCCTTGTTGTTCCTGCTCGTCGGCCTCGTCCGGAGCCGAAAGGAGTAGAGGTGCCAGGCCATCGAGCCATCGATGGACGGGCGAGAGATCGGCACCGTTGAGCGGTCGAGTGATCTGTGGACGAGCGTAGGCGGCCGTTCGAGCGGTGGTAGCATGCGAGTTCAGGACGGAGTGGAGCGAGCAATGAAGTGGCAGAGGTTTACGCGATCTTCGACTATCCACCGGATATGCAGGGCGCCATCTACTATATGCCCGTCGCATCTACTGAACGTGTGCGGGTCGGGGATCAGCTGTTCTCGCCTTTGGAGGCTCTGGACGCGCTGATCCGTTCCCCTTCGCGCTCAAATACCTGCGCCTCCTCCCGATCAGGGATGAGCAGCGTTGGAGATAGATGGAAATCGAAGATAGTCTCTGGCGCTCGCTGGCTGAGCGGCTCGCCTCCGGAGGCCGCGGAGAACGACATGACATGACTGAATG
Organism: Longimicrobium sp.; assembly: GCA_036259455.1. Taxonomy (GTDB): domain Bacteria; phylum Gemmatimonadota; class Gemmatimonadetes; order Longimicrobiales; family Longimicrobiaceae; genus Longimicrobium. Next base: position 2,455 of record DATABT010000363.1, read on the forward strand.
TACTCGGCGGCCAGGCCTTGGCAGAACTGGCCGCCGACATTACGCACGCGGCAGGACACGGGATCATCCCTGACAACAATACTTGTTGATTTCCGTGTGGATTGCTGTGCTAACTCCATTCGAGGCGTTCCGTTACCGCAGCCAGTCCATTCGCGGCACGACGGCGGGCTCGCGAAAGACGCCTTCGCCCAGAAACGACCACGCATTCATGTTCGCCAGCGAGCTGTAGAAGTAGAACGAGAAGCCGTTCACCCCGCGCTGCCGGCCAATGCGCACCTGCCGCGCGATCTCCTCGCGCCCCAGCCCGGCCAGCACGCCGGCGTACACGTGCCGCCCGGTGGGCGCCATCCCCGCCACGTGGTCCGCGATCATGCAGTCCCAGTCGGGGTTGGGCTCCTGCCCGGGGCGGCGCGGACGATACGAGCAGCGCTCGTCAGCCACGTAGAAGTAGGTCATCGGCACGGCCACATCAAGGTACCCGCCCTGCGCCCATCCCCACGTGTCCTGAAAGAACTGCGCGATGCCGCTGGACGAGTTCCAGCCGAAGCGCGTGCGGTCGTAGATGGGCCACACGGCGGCGGAGAGCGGCACCTTGCGCACGGCGTGAATGCTGTCGTGCGTCTCCTTGACCATCGCGCTCACCAGGTCGCGCCGGAACTGCGCCCAGTCGCGCGGGTGGGCGGACGGGTCGCGCCCGAACTGCGCCAGTGCCGTGCGGTCCCAGCCGAAGTCCGCGCCGGGGTAGCGGATGCGGTCCAGGTGAATGCCGTCCACCGCGTACCGCCGCACGATGTCCGCGGCGACCCGCGCCAGGTGCGTGCGCACCCCCGCGTGCGCGGGCGACAGGTAGACGTACTCGCTGCCGTTGGGGCACGCCATGGGGCGGCCGCCGCGCGTGTGCATCGCCCACTCGGGGTGGTCTACCAGCACGTGGTTCGGCTGCCCGGCCTCGCTGCGGCGCAGCCCCTGGCAGATGGACGACGTGTTGGACTCCCATCCCGAAAGACCGTTGATCCACGCGTGCAGCTGCAGCCCGCGCGCGTGCGCCTCGCGCACCGCCACCTCCAGCGGGTCCCACGAGGGCGTGCCGCCCAGCCGGCCGCACAGCCGCGGCGAGCACGGGTCCAGCCGTGAGGGATAGCGCGCGTCCCACGGCCCCCGCACCTGGAAGTAGACGATGTTGAAGCGGGCGCGGGCGGCGTTCTCCATCACCCGGCGGATGGTTTCGGCGCTGCCGTAGTCCCAGCGGTTCACCCACAGCGCCCGCGCCTCCTCCATCACCGCCGGCTTCGGCGGCGCGGCGGCAAAGGCGGGGGCGACGAGCGTGGGCACGTCCGCGGGGAGCGCGGTGGGAGCCCCGGGCCGCATGGCGATTCCCGCCGCGGTGCCGAGGGCCAGGACGGATGCGGTGCCGAGCAGGGTGCGGGCGATGATCTGATTCATGCGCAGAACGTTCGGCCATGCCGGGTGTGGGCGCGGCGGATGATTTACAGCGTCCGCGGGGCGGACTTTGCGAGGGGGTGCGGGTAATAGCCCGGATGGGCATCTCGATGTTCCATCTAAACTTGCCCGCTTTCCCCGCCCTGTCCACCCCCCTTCCCCCGCACGGGCTCTTCCGTCCGTCCAGAATCAGGTAATGGCCGCACGGCGGCACACCGGGAACGCGCCGCACCGGTGGTAAGGACCCCGGGCGAGGTCACGCCTACGGCGGGCCACCAGCACGGGTGAGTAGATCTCTCAGTCGGCGCCACAGAACCTCCTGCACCGCCCCAGGATCGCGCGGGGCGCCTCCTTCGAGATGACACCTCGCGGGGCCACTTTCATTCTACAGCGTGCGTGCAGCGCCGAATGACTCGGCTTTCGCGCGGGTGCGCCCCGGTCACCGCGCGACGGCGATGCCCCACGGACGCGTCCCGACGCGGATGGAGCCGACGACGCGCAGCGTGCTCGTGTCGATGATGGAAAGGTCGTTCGACAGGCCGTTGGCCGTGTAGAGCCAGCGCCCGTCCGCACTGAGCGCCACCCCCCACGGCCGCCGCCCCACGGGGATGCGCCCGGTGACGCGGTTCGTGCGCGCGTCGATGACGGACACCACGCTCGCCTGCCCGTTCGCCACGTAGACGCGGCTTCCGTCGGGCGAGGTGGCGACGCCCATCGGCTTGCCCTCCCCGCGCTCCAGCTCGATGGTTTCGATGACCTCGTGGCGCGCGACGTCGATCACCGAGACGGTGCCGCTGATCTCGTTGGTCACGTACGCGCGCCGCCCGTCACGCGAGAAGGCGGCGGCGCGCGGGCGCTGGTCCACCATGAACGACGCCGCCACCTGGTTGGTGCGCGTATCGATGACGGACACCGTGTTGCTGGTCTCCGCCGTCACGTACACCCACCGCCCGTCCGGGCTGATGGCGACCCCCTCCGGCTCGATTCCCACGACGAGCGTGGCCAGCACCCGGCCGGTGCGCAGGTCCGTGGCGCTGGCCGTCCCCGCGTCTTCGTTGGATGCGTACAGCCGCGCGCCGTCGGGCGTCACGCCGAACTGCTCCGGGTCCGTGCCGACCGGGTAGCGCGCGATCACCCGCCGCGCCGCCACGTCGATGACGGCGATGGCGTCGCCGCCGCCCTGCACCTGCGGACGATCGTCGCTCAGCGCCACGTACACGCGGCGCCCGTCGGGCGACACCTGGATGCCGCGCGGCCGCTCCCCCACCGGAATGGTCGCCACCACGCGCCGCGCCGCCGGATCGATCACGGACACGTTCCGCGACCCCTCGTTGCTCACGAACAGCAGCCCGCGCTGCCCCTCCGCCGGCCGCGCGATGAACAGCGCGCCGACCACCACCAGCGCGCGGCAAACCCGGATTCGCGTCATCTACCTGTTGTTGCCTGGGAAACCTGGCGCTCCTGATCCGCTCGGGAGGCGTTTCGAACCGCGGCCCTCACCCCGCGCCCAGCGTGTCCGCGTACGGCACGCTCCGCGGCTGCGGGGCGGAGGGCGGCGGAGGCGGGGTGGTGGGCGACGGGCCGATCTGCGCGCACGTCTCAGGCCGGCCGCCGCGCCCGTAGACGATCACGTGCGACGTCTTCGTCAGGCTGTCGATGGGCACGGACACGTCGCTCTGCGCGCGGCCGTTCCCCAGCGAGTCGGCGCTGACGGGAAAGAGCGACGCCACCACCGGCCCCATCGACGCGCACCCGCCCTGGCGGATGGCGCCCTCGTACGTGACCCCCGCGATCCCCTGCGACAGCGCGACCGCCACGGACGTCGAATTCGCCACCGCCTGCACCTGGCCGCTCCCCCGCACCGTCGCGCGCCCCAGCGGCACGAGCACGATGCCGACGGTCACCTGCGGCGGCGCCGGCGTCTCCATCGTGTCCGGGATGGACACCACCCGCGCCGGCACCGCGGTCGTGTCATCCGCGGAGGTGGACATCCTGTCGATGCTGGCGGTGAACTCCGTCTGCGTGCGGTCCTCGTCGCCGCAGGCGGACAAGGCGAGGAAGAGCAGGGAATAGGGAACGGGGAACAGGGAATAGCGGACGATGGGCCCGCGCAGCGAATGCGTCTTCGTCAGCATGCTCATCCCTTGCTCCGGTCGTCCCCGTTCTCAGCGCGTCGTACACCGCCATGACGTCATCCTGACCAATCCGGCGCAGCGCACTCTGTACCACGAGAGTCGGCCACGCCGCCGCTGTCATTTCGAAGGAGGCGCCCGCGTGATCGCGCCGGTGCAGGAAGCCGGCGCGCCGACTGAGAAATCTACTCACCCGTGCTGGTGACATGTTTTATCGCTCGGCGCCCGCCCCGACTTTCTTTCCAATGAGGGAGCGCCCGCGCAAAACCTGGTGATGCGAAACACCCCGGCGCGCCCGAAGGCCCTTCTCTGCGACGTCGTGTGGCCGGGTTCGCGCCGTGGAGTCCGCCTCATGGAGGCGCGGGCAAGGTCCTTCGGTCGCCGCCATGGCTCCCTGCACGGACAATGTACCGTGCGGCGGCGCCCTGAATAGAAAGGAATCCGGACGAGGTCCGTCGAGCGAGGCGTGGCACCTGCCCGGGCGAGTAGATTACTCAGTCGGCGCCACAGGTTCCTGCACCGGCAGCGATCACGCGGCGCCTCCTTCGAAATGACAGCCGCGGCGCGAGCGACTTTCATCCCACAGGGTGCGCGCAGCGCCGAATGACTCAGAATGACGTCGGCGTGCGCCACGCGATCAATCCGCGTCCATCCTGCATGTTGACGCTGCGGCATCCGCGCCCAGGCGGTCCAGCAGCTCGCGCGCGGAGCCTTCCTCGGCGCGCCGCTCGGGCACCTCGGCAACGACGCGGGCACCATCCGCCGCGACCAGGTACAGCGGCTGGCGCAGCTGGTGGTCCCACGCGCGGAACGAGAGCGGCCATCCCTTGTGCCCGTCGAACTGCGTGGAATCGCGCTCCAGCCAGGCGCGCAGTCCGGCGGCCTCCACCGTCCGCGCGCGCAGCGAGGCCTCCCACAGCACCTTGACCGCCATCCACCCCGCCCACGCCGCGTCGTCCATCTCCGCCCCGAAGCGCGCGCGAAAGCGGTCGTTCAGCTGCGCCGCGCCAAAGCGCTCCAGCGACGGATGCCAGAGCACCGCATTTGCCGCGTCCGCCGAACCTCCCCCGCGCGCGGCGAGCGCATCGGCGTACATCCGCGCGCTCGCCTCCACGTGAAAGACGTTGCGGCCGCACGCCTCGCCCCGCAGCGCATCCGCCCGGCAGCCGACGTTCATGAACACCGTGTCCACCACGGACGAGATGGTGCTCGGACCCCGGCACCACGAATCGCTGAACCCGCCGACCAGCGCCGCGACCGGGCCACCTTCCCGGAAGTGCGCCGCCGCCGAATCCACCGAGTCCACCGTCACCAGCTCGATCCGCCGGCCTACCAGCTCGCCGGTGCGCGCGGCCTCTTCCACGCCCAGCGTAACACCGCGCGCGGCAGCGCTCCCGGTGTTACCCGCGATGAAGCCAATGCGCAGCGCGTCCTGCGGAGCCGGCCGCGGCGCGAAGCGAAAATCCGTCCGCGCCGCGAGCAGCAGCGCACACGCGCGGACAAAATTCCGTCTATCCAGAACGTTTGCAGTCATCCCGAGACGGGCTGTGCACTCTTTGTACAGGTATACACCCGGCAACGGCGCGGAATTCGCAAGAGCAGGGCCAGCAAACGGCATGAAAGCTGCGCAATCACGTGAACAGATGATCGTGCCGGGCGCCGCCACGGCCTGCGCGACGAGCCGCCGCGGCGCCGAACGCCATCCGCAGAATCCCGGAAAAAAACCTGCGCCCGGAAGCCGCGGGCCTGCACCACTTCCTCCTGACCGGACGCTGAATGCCGCTGGGCAACCGCGCGGGACGCGTACATCGGCGGGCAGTCACGGGCAGGCTCCCGATGCTCCGGGTGCTCTGCTTCTGTATCGTCGCGCTCGCCGCCGCCGCGTGCCAGCGCGACAGGGCGGGCGCTCCCGGCGGATCCGCGCTCGCGGACCGCCGCTCCATGGGCACCTCCTCCGCCGCCGTGCCCGAAGACGGGCAGTGGCTGATCCCCGCTAAAGACTACCAGAGCACCCGGTTCAGCGGCCTTGCGCAGATCACCACCGCCAACGTGCGCAACCTGCGCCCCGCGTGGACCTTCAGCACCGGCGTGCGGCGCGGGCACGAGGCGGCGCCGCTGGTGGTGGGCGGCACGATGTACGTCGTCGCCCCGTACCCCAACCACCTGTACGCGCTGGACCTGGCGAACGGCGGACGGCTGCGGTGGACGTACACGCCGCCCACGCAGCGCGCGGCGCAGGGCGTGGCCTGCTGCGACGTGGTGAACCGCGGCGCGTCGTATTCCGGCGGCAAGGTCTTCTACAACACGCTCGACAACCAGACCGTGGCCGTGGACGCGCGGACGGGAAAGGAGGTCTGGCGCACGCGGCTGGGCGACATCAACCGCGGCGAGACCATGACCATGGCCCCGCTGGTGGTCAAGGACAAGGTGCTGGTGGGCAACAGCGGCGGCGAGATGGGCGTGCGCGGCTGGCTGACGGCGCTGGACGCCACGACGGGAAAGATCGCCTGGCGCGCGTACAGCACCGGCCCGGACAGGGACGTGCTGATCGGCCCGGACTTCGAGCCCTTCTACGCGCACGACCGCGGGCCGGACCTGGGCGTGCGCAGCTGGGCGTCCACCACGTGGACGGTGGGCGGCGGGACCGTATGGGGATGGATCAGCTACGATCCGGAGCTCGACCTGGTCTACTACGGCACCGGCAATCCGGGCCCGTGGAACCCGGAGCAGCGCCCGGGCGACAACAAGTGGACGTCCGCCATCTTCGCCCGGGATCCGGACACGGGGCAGGCGCGCTGGGCCTACCAGTGGAGCCCGCACGACCTGCACGACTACGACGGGGTGAACGAGAACCTGCTGCTGGACCTGCCCATCGAGGGGCGGACGCGCCGGGTGCTCGTGCGGCCGGAGCGCAACGGGTACATGTACGTGATGGACCGCGCCACGGGCGAGATCCTTTCGGCGGACCCGTTCGTCCACATCACCAGCTCGCGCGGCGTAGACGTGCGCACGGGCCACTATCTCCCCGCGCCGGAAAAGCACCCGCGCATGGGCGAGGTGGTGCGCGACATCTGCCCCGCCTCGCCGGGCGCCAAGGACTGGCAGCCGTCCGCCTTTTCCCCCCGCACGGGCCTCGTGTACGTGCCGCACAACAACCTGTGCATGGACGTGGAGAGCGTGGAGGCCAACTACATCGCCGGCACGCCGTACGTGGGAATGAACGTGGTGATGCACGCCGGCCCCGGCGGCCACCGCGGCGAGTTCACCGCGTGGGACCCGGTGCGCCGCCGCGCCGCCTGGAAGGTGCGGGAGCGCTTTCCCGTCTGGAGCGGCGCGCTGGTGACGGCGGGCGACGTGGTGTTCTACGGCACGATGGAGGGGTGGTTCAAGGCGCTGGACGCGCGCACGGGGCAGCTGCTGTGGCAGTTCAAGACGGAGTCGGGGATCATCGGCCAGCCCATCAGCTACCGCGGCCCCGACGGCAAGCAGTACATCGCCATTCTTTCCGGCGTGGGCGGATGGGCCGGCGCCGTGGTGGCGGGCGACCTGAACCCCGCGGACAGCACCGCCGCGCTGGGCTTTGCCGGCGCGATGCAGGACCTGCCGCAGGCCACCGGCCGCGGGGGCACCCTCTACGTGTTCGCGCTGCCATGACGACGCGCGCGAACGTGCCAGAGTGCGAAAGCGCGAAGGTGGGCCCGCGTCCGGGCGGACTCATCGTCGCCGTTGCGCGCCGTTCCCCGTTCCCCGTTCCCTGCTCCCTGCTCTTCCTCGCCCTCGCCGGCTGCACGGACAAGGCGATGACGGGCGAGTACGGCTCGAAGCAGCAGCCGCGGGACTGGCCGTCGCTCACCACACACTTTGCGCCGCAGCGCAGCGACGTCACCGTGCCCGAAGACGGTCAGTGGGTGATGGCGGCGCGCGACTACGCCAGCACGCGCTTCAGCGGACTGGACCAGATCAACACGCGCAACGTGGGGAGCCTCCGGCTCGCGTGGACCTGGTCCGACGGGAACTTCTTCGGGCACGAGGGCGCGCCGCTGGTGGTGGGGGGAACGATGTACTGGGTGAGCCCCTTTCCCAACCGGCTGTACGCGCTGGACCTCACGCGGCCCGGCGCGCCGCTCAAGTGGACGTACGCGCCGCCCCTGCAGGCGGCGGCGCAAGGCGTGGCCTGCTGCGACAAGGTGAACCGGGGGGCGGCGTTCGCCGGCGGGCGCATCTTCTTCAACACGCTCGACAACCAGGTGGTGGCGGTGGACGCGGCCACCGGCGCCGAAGCGTGGCGCGTGCGCATCGGCGACATCAACCGCGGCGAAACCATGACCATGGCGCCGCTGGTGGTGAAGGGAAAGGTGCTCGTCGGCAACAGTGGCGGGGAGATGGGCGTGCGCGGCTGGCTCACCGCGCTGGACGCCGCCACGGGGCAGATCGCCTGGCGGGCGTACAGCACGGGGCCGGACAGCGACGTGCTCATCGGCCCCGACTTTCAACCGTACTACGAAGGGGACCGGGGAAAGGACCTGGGCGTGCACAGCTGGCCGCCGGACGCGTGGCGGCAGGGCGGCGGCACGGTGTGGGGATGGATCTCGTACGATCCCGCCCTGGACCTGGTCTACTACGGCACCGGCAACCCCGGCCCATGGAATCCCGAGCAGCGGCCGGGCGACAACAAGTGGACGTCCGGCATCTTTGCCCGCGACCCCGACGACGGGCAGGCGCGCTGGTTCTACCAGTGGAGCCCGCACGACGTGCACGACTACGACGGCGTGAACGAGCAGATCCTGCTGGACCTGCCCATCGGCGGGCAGACGCGGCGCGTGCTGGTTCACGCGGAGCGCAACGGCTACGTGTACGTGCTGGACCGCGCCACGGGGCAGGTGCTTTCGGCGGACCCGTTCGCCCACATCACCAGCTCGCTGGGGGTGGACCTCGAGACGGGCGACTACCTGCCCAACCCGCAGACGGCGCCGCGCCCGGGGACGGTGGTGCGCAACATCTGCCCGGCGGCGCCCGGCGCCAAGGACTGGCAGCCGTCCGCCTTTTCGCCGCGCACGGGGCTGATGTACATCCCGCACAACAACCTGTGCATGGACTACGAGGCGGTGGAGGCCAACTACATCGCCGGCACGCCGTACCTGGGCGCCAACG